>JALYRN010000164.1 GCA_030855295.1 Myxococcota bacterium
CCCCCACGCCGGCCGCGCCACCGCCGCCGCGCGCGCCTCGGGCCGGCCCGCGCCGACGCAACATCCTCTTCATCACGACGGACCAGCAGCGACACGACTCGCTCGGAGTGGCGGGGCACCCGCTCACGCGTACGCCGTCGATCGATGCGCTCGCCCATGGCGGAGCGCGCTACCGGCGGGCGCACGTGCAGAACGTCGTGTGCATGCCCTCGCGCGCGACGATGATCACGGGGCAGCACCCGCTGACGCACGGCGTCGTCGCCAACGGGATCCCGCTCGACGATCGCTCGCCCAACGTGGCGCGCCTGCTGAACGACGCGGGGTATCGCACGGCCCTCGTGGGAAAGGCGCACTTCGATCCGCACCTCGATCCGCTCCTGCACCACCAGGAGAATCGCCTCGCCGCAGAGCGCTCGTCGGGGCCTTGGCGCGGCTTCGAGCACGTCGAGCTCGCCACCCACGGACCGCTCGGCGGACACCACTACGCCGCGTGGCTGTGGGAGCAGCATCGCGAGTACGTCGGCGGCTTCGGCGCGGTGCTGACCGGCAGCGGCGGTGGAGAGACGGGCGCGCCCGAGGTGAAGCGCAACCCGGTGCCGCGCGCGCACTACCACACCGACTGGATCGCCGATCGCACCATGCACTGGCTGCGCTCGCTCGAGCAGGACGAGCCGTTCTTCTGCTGGATGAGCTTCCCCGATCCGCATCACCCGTTCGATCCTCCGCACGACGAGGTGGAGAAGCGCGGCGACTTTCGAGGACGACCGCTCCCTCCCGGACATCCGGGCTCGCCCGCGCGCATCCGCGAGGTTCTCGCGAAGAAGCCGCGGCACTGGCTCGACTGGTACGACGGCCGTCACAAGAACCCCGAGGGAGGCCCGATCGGGTTCGCGCCCGCGCAGCTCACGCACGATCAGCTGCGCGAGATCGATCGCGCGATCCAGGTCGAGAACGAGCTCGTCGACGAGGCGATCGGGCGCGTGATGGCGTGCCTTCGCGAGCGCGGGCTCGATGCCGACACCGACGTGTTCTTCACGTCCGATCACGGCGATCTCCAGGGTGACTTCGGGCTGCTGTTCAAGGGCCCGTACCACGTCGAGTCGCTGATCCGGATCCCGCTGATCTGGCGGCCGGCCCCCTCGCTCGGGATCCCGCCGAGCGTGATCGACGAGCCGGTCGGTCACGTCGATCTCGCTCCGACCTTCTGCGCCATCGCGGGCATCCGTGCCCCCGACGCCATGCAAGGCACGGCGCTTCCGCTCGCCTCGGGATCGAAGCGCGAGCGCGTGATCACCACCTTCGACAGCCAGTTCGCGTCGATCGGCATGCACCTGCGAACGATCTACCGCGGTGGGATGATCTGCACGGTGTACGAGCCGAGCACGCGCGATCGAGGCGGCCGTTTCCCGCTCTATTCGTCTGTGTGGCTGCGGGGCTCGACGCTGCCACGCTACGACGGGAGCGAAGGCGAGCTGTACGACCTCGAGAGCGATCCCCATCAGTGGGAGAACCTCTGGGACGACCCCTCGCGACGCGCGCTCCGCGACGAGCTCGTCGCCGATCTCCGCGCGCACCTGCCCGAGGAGCGGCTGCCGCGGCTCGAGGTCCGATCACCGACCTGAGAGCGCGAGAACGTCGTCTCGAGAGCCAACGGGGGAGTCGTCGAGCTCGTCCTCAGCCGTCGAGCTCGGCGCGGCAGGCGGCCACCTGCGCCTCGTCCACGGGAGCATCGGCGAGGTCGGGAGGATCGAGGAAGGTGGGCGTCTCGAAGTCGAACATGTCGAGGAGCGGCCACGCGTTCGCGTCGCGCCCTGTCATCGCGGGAAGCAAGAAGCGCGTCTGGACGAAGCGAAGGACGCTCGCCGCGTCGGTGACGCGATCGCTCACGTACCCGGGTCGGGCGTAGGGGCTGACCACCGTCAGGGGCACACGGAAGCCGAGGCGATCGAAGTCGCCCCCGACGCTCGTCTCGGCGCTGCGGTCGCCGGGATGGCAGGCCTCGGGCGGCGCGACGTGATCGAAGAAGCCTCCGTGCTCGTCGTACGTGACGATGATCGCGCTCCGCGGCCACACGTCGCTCGCCATGATGCGCGTGACGATCTCGCGCACGTACGCCTGGCCGCGCTGAGGGTTGGCGGGCGCGTGCTCGTCGTTCGCGTCGACCGAGTGGGTGGCGCTCCAGGAGGGATCGAGGAACACGACCGACGGGAGCGTGCCCGCGTCGAGATCGGTCCACAGCTCGCGGAAGATCTTGGTGTGCGCACGCTGCCGCGGGCGCAGCGCGTACTGCGGGTAGCCACCCCAGACGAACGGAACGGCTTGGTAGTAGATGCCCCAGCTCACGCCCGCGCGATCGAGCTGCTGCATGAGCACGTACTCGCCTTCGCCCGGCAGGATCTCGGTCGTGGTCGGTTCGTTCCTCGCGAGGCCGAACGAGGTGCCCGACAGCATGTAGTAGCGGTTCGGCCAGGTCGGACCGAGCACCGACGAGTGGTGGTGATCGCTCATCGCGAAGGTGCGCGCGAGGTCCCAGTAGAACGGCAGATCCGACTCGTCGAGATAGCCCATCGCGCGGCCGCCGTTCGGGTCGTTGGTCGTCACGAAGCCATCGACCGCGCCGTCGTTGTACTGGGCGTGCGTGTCGCGCCAGCCGTGCTCCACGTCCTCGATGCAGTAGTCGGAGGCGTGGAAGGTCGAGACCGGCGTTCCATCGGCGTCGGGGTTCGTGGCGCCGCCCTGGATGCCTTCGACGCCCGGCATCATGCCGAAGTAGTGATCGAAGGAGCGGTTCTCCTGCACGACGACGAAGATGTGATCGATCGGGATGTCGTCGCCGATCGGGTGCTCCTCGCCGATCGTCTGCCAGGGCATCGCACCGCGCGCGTAGGTGCACGAGGCGCGGTTCGCGGCGGCCTCCGACTCGGGGATGCGGGTGATCAGCCCGCCGTCGTAGCCGGGCGGACCGCTGTCGGTCCCCGCGTCCACCTCCGGCGCCGCAGCGGTATCGCACGCGGCGAGCAACAGCGAGCAAGCGAAGAGACAGCGCGCGAACATGGGCATCACCTCGTGACCATCGCGCGCAACTCGAGGACGGGGCTGAGCACGGAGTCGTTGTACGTGGCGGACGCGTGGCAGTGGTTGCACCCGAGCACTTCGCCGCCCTCGGGCGCGGTGTAGCCGTCGCCGTTCACAGGGCCTTGGCCGCGCCAGAGGATCACGGGAGGGCGGTGGTGCGTGCGGTCGAGAACGAGCTCGAAGAACTCCCACCCCTTGGCGCCGTCGCGGTTGTAGCCGCCGCCGCGCTTCACCATCGCGTGCACTTCCCACGCTCTCGGATCGTCGCCTGCTCGGTCGACGCGCACGATGCGCGTGCCGATCGGGAACGCGTGCGCGCCGGCGGGAGGCATCGGGTCGACGTAGATGATGCTGCGGCCGAGATGCGAGGGCGGCACCGGATCGCGCCCGCGATCGAACGCGGTCCAGCGTTCGAAGTGCTCGAAGTCGCGCGCGAAGGCGATGTAGCTCTCGGGCTGCACCGGGATCTTCTCCGCCTCGCGATCACCGCAGCCCGCGACCGCGAGCAGGGCGACGAGGCCCACCGTACGCACATCCATCGTTCCGACCGCGACCGCGACGCAGCGGCCGTCCATTCGTACTCCCGCCGCAGGCGCACGTCGACTCGCGCCCGGGGTGTTCGCCAGACGAGGGACGCTCGCCGCTCGCTTCGCTCACGGATGGGATAGGCCCTCGGGCGAGCGCCGCTGAGCCCGCTGCACGCGCGCCGCGCGGATGGTGAAGAAGAACGTGCTCCCGACGCGAGCTCGCCCCGCGCCGACTGGCACGGAGACCGTGAGCTCGCGGTCGACCGACGGCAGGACAGGAGTATAGGACCTGGCTGTCCACCGAATCTCACGGCAGTCCGCGGGCGATCGAGGTCGCCCGGACCGCTCGTAGTCGGCGGGCGGCTCCTCGGCAGGTCGCTTCCGATCTCGACGAAGCGCCGCTCCGCGCCGAGCTGTTCAGCATCAGCCAGCTGCAGCGGCACGCCCAGGCTCTGGCCGGCTGGCACGAGATCGGTCGGACCGCCGAGCGCGATCGTCTCTTGCCGCGGCTCGCGGACAACGAGGCGGTGCTCGCCGACGCGTACGCGCTGCTCACCGAGGCGGTCACGCGTGGCCGGCAGATCACGCCCGCCGCCGAATGGTTCGTCGACAACTACCACCTGATCGAGGAGCAGATCCGCACTGCCCGTCGCCACCTGCCCGGCGGCTACAGCAGCGAGCTCCCTCGCCTCGTCAACGGCACCGCGGGCACACCGCGCGTCTACACGATCGCGCTCGAGCTGATCTCGCACGCGCACGGCCGAGTCGACCTCGAGGCGCTGTGCGCCTTCGTGATGTCGTATCAGTCGGTGCAGCCGCTCCTCCTGGGCGAGCTCTGGGCGATCCCGATCATGCTGCGGCTCGCGCTGATCGAGAACCTGCGGCGCGTGATCGCGTCGGTGACCGAAGGACGCCTCGATCGCGAGCGCGCCGGCGTACGCGCCGAGACTCTGCTCGACGTCGGAGCGAGCGATCCGTCGCGCGTCGTGCTCGTGCTCGCCGAGATGATCGAGGACGACCCGACGCTGACCAACGCCTTCGTCGCCGAGCTCGCGAGCCGGATCCAGGGGCACGGCGCGGCGATGGTGTTCCCGATCTCGTGGCTCGAGCAGCGCCTCGGCGAGCAGGGGCAGACCCTCGAGCGTGTGTTCCAGCTCGCGAGCCAGAGCCAGGCGGCGGACCAGGTCGCGATCGGGAACAGCATCGGGAGCCTTCGCTCCCTCGGAGCCACCGACTGGCGCGACTTCGTCGAAGGCGCGAGCGTGGTCGACCGTGCCCTGCGCGCCGACCCGGTCTACGGCGCCATGGACTTCGCGACTCGCGATCGGTACCGGCACGCCGTCGAGGCGATCGCGAAGCAGAGCCCGCTCTCCCAGCTCGCAGTCGCCGAGGCTGCGATCGCGCTCGCGTCCGAGAGCGGAGCGCACTTGCGTCCCGCCAACGCGAGCTCCGAGACGCCCGAGGGGCGCGAGAGCCACGTCGGCTATTTCCTGGTCGACGCGGGTCGGCGTCGGCTCGAGGTCGCGACGCGGGCACGACGAACGACGCGCCAGCGCGTGCGGCGGCTCGCGGGCCGGTACCGACTGCCGATCTACGTGGTCGCCATCGCGGCGATCACCGCTGCGATCACCGCCCCGCTCGCGATCCGAGCGCCGCCGTGGCTCGGGCTGATCGGTGTCCTCGTGTGGTCGGCGATCGTCGCGACGTGCGCCAGTCAGCTCGCGAGCGCGGTCACGAACTGGGCGGCAACGCTCCTCGTGCCGCCGGCCGTCCTCCCACGGCTCGACTTCTCCAAAGGCATTCCGGACGCGCATCGCACGCTCGTCGCCGTGCCGACGATGCTCACGAACGCGAGGGCGATCGACGAGCTGGCGGCCGCGCTCGAGGTCCGCTTCCTCGCCAACCGCGATCCGAACCTCGCGTTCGCGCTCGTGACCGACTTCCCCGACGCAGCAGCGGAGTCGGCGGACGGAGACGCGGCGCTGCTCGATCACGCGCGCAGTGTCATCGAGGCGCTCACCGCGAAGTACGCGGGGCAACCGGGCAGCGACTTCTTCCTCCTGCACCGCGCGCGCCGCTGGAACCCTCGCGAGGGTGTGTGGATGGGATGGGAGCGAAAGCGCGGCAAGCTCGAGGACCTCAACGCGACGCTGCGCGGCGACCGAGGCCGCTTCGATCGCGCGGTGGGGCCGATCGAGCAGCTCGAGCGTGTGAAGTACGTCATCGCGCTCGACACCGACACCGAGCTCCCGCGCAACGCGGCGCGCGAGCTCGCGGCCACGCTCGGCCACCCACTCAACCGCCCCGTGTTCGACGCGGCGCGCGGGCGCGTCACCCAGGGCTACGCCATCCTGCAGCCTCGCGTCGCGATCACGCTCGCGAGCTCGCAGGCCTCGCGCTTCGCGCAGATGTACGCGGGCGAGTGCGGGATCGACCCCTACACGCGCGCGGTATCGGACGTCTACCAAGACGTCTTCGACGAGGGCTCGTTCATCGGCAAGGGGATCTACGACGTCGACGCGATCCAGCGGGCGATCACGGGACGCTTCCCCGACAACCTGATCCTCAGCCACGACCTGCTCGAGGGGGCGTACGCGCGCTCTGGGTTGGTCAGCGACCTCATCCTCTTCGAGGATCACCCGACCGCGTACACCGCCGAGGCGAGCCGGCGCTCGCGTTGGATCCGCGGAGACTGGCAGATCGCGCGCTGGCTGTTCGGTGGTGTTCCCGGGCTCGCCGGTCGAGCGCGCAACCCGATCTCCGCGCTGTCGCGCTGGAAGATCTTCGACAACCTGAGGCGCAGCGTCGTTCCGTTCGCGCTGCTCGTGCTGCTCCTCGCCGCGTGGCTCCTCCCGGGGGCGGCGTGGCTCGCGCTCCCGCTCGTCGCCGCGACGCTCGTCGTACCGAACCTCCTCACGGCACTCTCCACCGCCGCGCGCCGTCCTCTGGAGGTCGCGCGAGACCAGCACGCTCGCGCGATCGCCCAGACGTTCCGCACCCAGCTCGGGCGCGATCTGTTCACGCTCGCGTGCCTTCCGTACGACGCGTTCCTCGCCGTCGCCGCGATCGGACGCGCCGGCGGCCGCATGCTGTTCACGGGCCGGAAGCTCCTCGAGTGGCGCACCGCGGCTGACGCACAGCGCGCGGCTCGCGCCAGCCTCGCCGGGACGTACGCGACGATGTGGGTGTCGCCGACGACGACGATCGTGATGCTCGTCGCGCTCGCGCTCGCGCGCCCCGACGCGCTGTGGCTCGCGAGCCCGGTGCTCGCGCTGTGGGCGCTGGCGCCGGCGCTCGTGTGGTGGGTCGGCCAGCCGGTCGTGGCCCGCACCCCGCGCCTGACTGCGGACGACACGAGCTTCTTGCGCGGGGTGTCGCGCCGCACGTGGCGGTTCTTCGAGACCTACGTGGGCGCCGAGGACAACGACCTGCCGCCCGACAACGTGCAGGAAGATCCGCCGGTCGGCGTCGCGCACCGCACCTCGCCGACGAACATCGGGATGGGGCTGCTCGCGAACCTCGCCGCATACGACTTCGGCTACGTCGGGGTGGACGTCGTCATCGCACGGACCACGCGGACGCTCGCGACGCTCGATCGCATGCAGCGATTCCGCGGGCACTTCTACAACTGGTACGACACGCGGACGCTCGAGCCACTGCTGCCGATGTACGTGTCGACGGTGGACAGCGGGAACCTCGCCGGCCACCTGCTCACGCTCGCAGCGGGGCTCGAGGAGCTCCCTCTGCACCCCGTGGTGCGACCGGAGCTCGCCCTCGGTCTCACCGACACGCTCGCGATGATCGTAGAGGAGGCGGCGGAGCACGGCAGGCCGCTCGACGTCGGCGCGGTGCGCGAGCTGCTCGGCGCGCCGCCGCGGACGCTCTCGGGCTGGCGTGATCGACTGGAGCGCCTGACGCTCGCGACGTCCGCTCTCTCGCGCACCATCGACGAGCACCCGATCAGCGAGCTGACGTGGTGGGGGCGCGCGCTCGAGACCGAGTGCGAGCTGGCGCGCGCCGAGCTCACGCACACCGTCCCGTGGCTCGAGCTCACCCGCGCGCCGAAGGGCGCCGACCCCGCGCTGCTGGAGCGGCTCGACGAGGTACCGACGCTCGCGGAGCTCGCGCGGATCGAGCTCGCGCTCGGGGCCGAGCGTGGCGGCGCGGACGCATGGACGCTCGAGCTGCGCGCCGCAGTGACGCTCGCGGCAGGTCGCGCAGTCGCTCGTGCGGCCGAGCTCCGGCAGCTCGCGGCCCGCTGTCGTGAGCTCGGCGATCACGACTGCGACCTGCTCTACGACCGCGAGCGACAGCTCCTCGCCATCGGCTACAACGTCGCCGATCACCGTCTCGACGCTGGTTTCTACGATCTCCTCGCATCCGAGGCGCGGCTCGCGAGCTACATCGCGATCGCGAGCGGGAAGCTCCCGCAGGAGCACTGGTTCGCGCTCGGCAGGCTCCTGACCACGACGGGCGGGCGGCCCACGCTGCTGTCGTGGAGCGGCTCGATGTTCGAGTACTTGATGCCGCTGCTCGTGATGCCGAGCTACGACGGTACGCTGCTCGATGCGACGTATCGGGCCGTCGTCGATCGGCAGATCCAGTACGGGCGCGAGCACGGGATCCCGTGGGGCGCGTCCGAGTCCGGCTTCCACGAGACCGACGCGCAGCTCAACTACCAATACCGAGCGTTCGGGGTCCCGGGGCTGGGCTTCAAGCGCGGCCTCGCTGACGACCTCGTGATCGCGCCGTACGCGAGCGCGATGGGGTTGATGGTCGATGCCGAGGCAGCCTGCGCGAACCTGCGCCGGCTGGCCGACGAGGGGCAGCTCGGTGGCTACGGCTTCTACGAGGCCATCGACTACACCACCTCGCGCCTGCCGCCGGGCAAGGCGAGCGTCACCGTGCGCTCGTTCATGGCGCACCACCAAGGGATGGCTTTTCTGTCGCTCGCCTATCGGTTGCTCGATCGACCGATGCAGCGCCGGTTCGAGGCGGACCCGGCGCTTCGCGCGACGACTCCCCTCCTGCAGGAGCGCGTCCCCCGGACGCCGGCGATCCATCCCCATCCTGCCGAGGTGGGCCTCGTTCGCCCCGCGGCGACCGATGGGGCGCCCGGCGCGCGGTTCGTCACGACCCCCAGCACGCCCTTCCCGGAGGTCCACCTCCTGTCGAACGGCCGCTATCACGTGGCGATCACCAACGCAGGCGGCGGCTACAGCCGATGGCGCGACCTCGCGGTGACGCGCTGGCACGAGGATGCGACGCGCGACTGCTGGGGCACGTTCGTCTACGTCCGCGACGTCGCAACCGGATCGTTCTGGTCCGTCGCGCACCAGCCGACGCTGCGCGACGCCGAGAGCTACGAGGCGATCTTCTCGCAGGGACGCGCCGAGTACCGCCGACGCGACGAGGACCTCGCCACGCATGTCGAGATCAGCGTCTCGCCCGAGGACGACATCGAGCTGCGGCGCATCAGCATCTCCAACTTCGGAGAGACCGACCGCACCATCGAGCTGACCAGCTTCGCCGAGGTCGTGCTGACGCAGCCCGCTGCGGACGCGTCGCATCGCGCGTTCTCGAACCTGTTCGTCCAGACCGAGATCGTGCCCGACCGAAACGCGATCCTCTGCACGCGCAGGCCGCGCTCGGGCGGGGAGCGACCGCCGTGGATGGTCCACCTGATGACGGTGCAGGGGCGGACGATCGGCGACGCGTCGTACGAGACCGACCGCGCCACGTTCCTCGGCCGCGGGAGATCACCGGTCGATCCCGCGGCGATGCACCAGAGCACCCTCGGCAATGGCGAAGGTGCGGTCCTCGATCCGATCGTCGCGATCCGGAACACGGTGCAGATCGGTCCCGACGAGACGATCCAGATACACGTCGTGACCGGCGTCGCCGAGACGCGCGAGGGCGCGGTCTTCCTCGTCGAGAAGTACGCCGACCGTTACGTCGCGGCGCGCGTCCTCGAGCTCGCGTGGACGCAGGCCCAGGTCGATCAGCGCCGACTCGACGCCACCACCGCGGACATGCTGCTCTACGAGCAGCTCGCCGGCAGCATCCTCTACGCGAACCCCACGCTGCGCGCTCCGAAGGCGGTGATCGCGCGCAACCGACTCGGGCAGTCTGGGCTCTGGGCCCACGGCATCTCGGGCGATCTGCCGATCGCGCTGGTGCGCATCGCCGATGGGGATCACATGGAGCTCGTACGCCAGATGGTGCGCGCGCACGCGTACTGGCGTCTCCGGGGCCTCGTCGTCGATCTCGTGATCTGGAACGAGGACCCGACCGGCTACCGGCAGAACGTCCACGAGCAGATCATGAGCGCGATCGGGAGGGTCGATGCCACGCTGGTCGATCGGCCCGGCGGCATCTTCGTGCGGCGCGCCGATCAGATGTCCGAGAGCGACAGCGTTCTCATCCAGACGATCGCACGCCTGATCGTGAGCGATGCGGCGGGCACGCTTGCCCAGCAGGTCGAGCGCCGCCCGCGAGGCGAGGC
>JALYRN010000165.1 GCA_030855295.1 Myxococcota bacterium
GTCGAGGCGGCCGCCGAGGGGATCGCCGCCACGCAGCCGCCGCCCGAGCCCGAGCCCGGTCCCGAGCTGCCCCCCGAGCACTCGGTCGCCGAGACCGCGCCCGAGCACCACATGATCGAGGAGGTCGACGTCTCGGGGCGCTGGAACCAGCCGATGCTGCGCGCGCTGGTCGGCCTGCGCCTCCGCACGCGCAGCGCCGCGATCGCGCCGAACGCCGCGACGAACCGCTTCGACGCGGACATGTTCCCCGACATCCAGATCATGGCCGAGCTGCGGCCGCTCTCGCGCGCGCCGGGCGCGGAGCGCGGTCTCTACCTCGCGCTCTCCGGCGGCTTCTCCGCGGGCATGAGCTACTTCCGCATCGACGGCGCGCAGCGCGACATGATGACGTACAACTTCGAGATCGACGCGGGCTACGGCCTCGTCCTCGCGGAGATGTTCGAGCTCGTGCTCTCGGCGGGGTTCGGGATCGACGGCTTCGATCTCAGCGACGGCAACCCCGAGGACTTCCCGTCGGCGGCGTACACGTTCATCCGGCCCGCGGTGCAGGGCCGGCTGCGCATCGTCCCCGATCACCTGCTGGTCGCCGAGGCGGGCTTCGGGGGTCGCATCGTGCTCGACTCGGGCGGCATCCAGCGCTTCGGCGTCGACGGAACGTCGAACGGCGGCATCGACTTCTACGTCGGTCTCGCGGGGATCATCGAGCCCGGGATCAGCTGGGCCGCGCGCTTCGCGTACCAGAGCTATTTCCTCGGCTTCGCAGGCAATTCTGGCGCGACGTCGGGCTCCGACGAGTCGATCCAGATCTGGCTGATGGTGGGCTGGAGCTTCTGAGAGCCCGCGGCGCTGCCGCGACCAGGCGCGTGGAGCGCCTGACGGATGCTGTTCAACAGCCTCGACTATCTGCTCTTCCTCGCGCTCGCGCTCGGCGGGTGGTGGCTGCTCGCGCGCGCGGGCCGGCTGCGGCTCGTGTTCGTGTTCCTCGCCTCGTGCCTGTTCTACATGGCGTGGAACCCCTGGTACGTCGGGCTGATCCTGTTCTCGACGGTGGTCGACTGGATCGTGGCGCGGAGCATCGCCGCGACCCCGCTCGAGAACGTCTCCGCGCGCAAGGCGTGGCTCTCGGTCAGCGTGCTGCTGAACGTCGGCCTGCTCGGCACCTTCAAGTACTTCGACTTCGGCTCGCGCGCGATCTCGGAGGCGCTCGCGCCGATCGGCCTCTACGCCGATCCCGTGATGCTCGACATGGTGCTGCCGGTCGGCATCTCGTTCTACACGTTCGAGTCGCTGAGCTACTGCATCGACGTCTACCGCGGCAAGACGAAGCCGGCGTCGAGCCCGCTCGATCTGCTCTTCTTCATCACGTTCTTCCCGAAGCTCGTGGCCGGTCCGATCGCGCGCCCCGCCGACCTGCTGCCGCAGGTCGCGCGCCCGCCGAGCGTCGATCGCCAGCGCATCGGCGCGGGCCTCTTCCTGATCGCGACCGGGCTCGTGAAGAAGATCGTGTTCGCCGACTACATCTCGGTGAACCTCGTCGATCGCGTCTTCGACAACCCCGACGCGTTCACGGCGGCCGAGGTGGTCGTGGGGCTCTACGGCTTCACGCTCCAGATCTACGCGGACTTCTCGGGCTACACCGACGTCGCCCGCGGCTCCGCGAAGCTCTTCGGCATCGAGCTGCCGGAGAACTTCGATCGTCCCTACCAGTCGAAGAGCCCGGCCGAGTTCTGGCGCCGCTGGCACATGACGCTCTCGACCTGGCTGCGCGACTATCTCTACTTCCCGCTCGGCGGCTCGCGACACGGCGAGGCCCGCACCTACTTCAACCTCTGGCTCACGATCTTCCTGATCGGCCTCTGGCACGGCGCGTCGTGGACCTTCGTGCTCTACGGCGCGATCCAGGCGACCGCGGTCGCGCTGCACCGAGTGACGACGAAGCTCTGGCCGCAGCCGAAGGGCCTGGTCGATCGGCCGTGGCTGCTCGCGCTGAAGATCTTCGGGACGATGCAGTTCGTGGTGTTCTCGCGGATCCTGTTCCGCGCCGAGGACTTCGAGAACGCGCGCGACCTCGTGCTGCGTCTGGGCTCCGGCACGAGCTCGCTCGCGCAGGTCTCGCCGACGGTGTGGGCGGTGCTGGTGATCGGCCTCGGCCTGCACTACGCGCCGCGCGCCTGGTACGCGGGGCTGCGCGACCGTTTCCTGCGGCTCCCCGCGATCGCGCAGGGGCTGCTGCTCGCGGGCGCCACCGCGATGCTGATGCGCCTCGCGTCGACCCAGGTCGTGCCCTACATCTACTTCCAGTTCTGAGCTCCATCTACTTCCAGTTCTGAGCTTTCTGAGCATGGCGACGACGTCCAAGGCCAAGCCCGAGGGGTGGGAAGAGAGGCCGTACGGTCTCGACGAGCCCTCCGACGCCGATCCCGCGGAGCGACGGCGCGCGCTGCTGCATCTCGGGATCGTCGCTGCGATCTTCGCCGTGCTCGCGCTCGCGACGTACGTGATCCCGCCGCTGCATGCGCTTCGTCCCTGGCTGCCGGGTGAGGCGATCCCGATCGTGCACCTCTACGGAGACGAGCCGCCGGTCGCGAGCGGCGCCACGATCGCGACGGGCGCCGCGGGCGGCTCGGAGGATGCGCTCGACGACGCGACGCTCGCGAACCTCGGCGGCGACGACGACTCGGATGGCGCCGGCGAGCCCGTGATCGATCCCACCGATCCGGCGCAGCGCGCGACCGGAGTGCGCGTCGATCCCCAGGAGCTCGAGGGCCTCGCGCGCGAGATCGAGGACGAGGGCGGCACCGCGATGCGCGCCTTCTACGACGCGCTCTACCGCACCGCGTCCGGAGAGGCCGACGCCGTGACGCGCGTCGCTCACTTCGGCGACTCGTCGATCGCGCTGGACGGAATCACGCAGACCGCGCGGGAGCGCCTCCAGCATCGCTTCGGCGACGCCGGTCACGGCTGGGTGCTCGCCGCGCGCGGCTCGCTGCCGTACCGCCACCGCGGCGTGCGCCACGAGTCGAGCGACGACGGGTGGCGGCTGATGGACATCTCGCACCTGCCGCTCGCCGACGGTCACTACGGCCTCGGCGGCTACCAGGCGCGCTCGAACAGCGGGGGCCGCGCGACCTTCCAGACCGCGGAGGAGGGCGCCCCGGTCGGCACCGAGGTCTCGCGCTTCGAGGTGTTCTACGAGCGGCATCCGCGCGGCGGGCGCTTCGAGATCCGCGTCGACGGAGGCGATCCGATCCTCGTCGACACGCGCGGCGAGGTCAGCGACGAGGTGCACCGGGTGGTCGTGGCCGAGGGCCCGCATCGGTTCGACATCCGCACCCTCGGCCGCGGCGAGAGCCACCTCTACGGCGTGGTGCTCGAGAGCGAGGGCCCGGGCGTCGTCTACGACTCGCTCGGCATGGTCGGCGCGCGCGCGCGGCGCTTCCTCGGCTTCGATCGCGACCACCTCGCGCGACAGCTCGAGCTGCGCGGCACCGATCTCGTGGTGATCGGCTACGGCGGCAACGACGCCGACGACAACCGCAGCGAGGCCGACTACGAGGAAGACTTCCGGCGCGTCGCGCGCCTGGTGCGGGAGGCGCGCCCCGGCGCGTCGTGCCTGCTCTTCGCGCCGCTCGATCAGGCCGAGCGCAACGATCGCGGCCGCATCGAGACGATGGAGAGCGTGCCGCGGATCGTCAGCGCGATGCGGAGCGCCGCGCAGGCCGAGGGCTGCGCGTTCTTCGACACGTTCGAGGCGATGGGCGGCGAGGGCGGGATGGAGCGGTGGTACCGCAGCCGCCCGCGCCTCGCCTTCGGCGACTTCCGGCACGCGACCCCGGCCGGATATCGCGTGCTCGGAAACATGTTCTACAAGGCGCTCCTGAAGGGCTTCGCCGACTACCTCGAGCGCCGCTGACCGAGATCGGGATCGGTTGGATCGAGTCATTCGTCGTGGCGCCTGCGAGGCGTGGGTGGGGCGCGGGCCGTGGGTCCTCGGCTCCCTGGGGCTCGGCGGGCTGCCGCCGGATCTCGGCGTGGCTTCGGCGAGCGGAGCGTCGAGCGGAGCGCTCGCTCCGCGCGCGTCCGCCCGACCTTCGCATGCTCGGGAGAGCTTCGTACTGCCCCGCCGCGCGAGGTCGCCGAGGCCCCACGGCCCGCGCCTGCTGACCGCGGTGGGTCACGAGCAACCGGCCGGATCGTTGCCGATGGGCTGGGTGGTGGTTGGCGATCGACCGAGCCTCGAGGCTCGGCCGATACGCGTCGAGCAGCGCGCGCGCTCCGCGCGCCCGACTGCGGACGATCGCGCTCAGGACGCGATCTCTACCCGCGCACATCCGGGCGGCGGCGCTGCGTCGCGCCTCGCGTACGAAGCGACGTGAGGCCGATCCGCGCCCGAGCGCAGACCGCTCTCAGCTCGCGAGCTCCTGGTCCTGGGCGTCGGGATCGCCGTGCCGGTGTACGTGCAGCGTGCGCGTGGGGAACGCGAACGAGATGCCGTCCTGCTCGAAGCGCCGGTAGATCGCCATCAGGAACGTCTGCTGGCGCTCCATGTAGAACGCGTAGTCCGGCGAGAGCACGTAGAAGACGGTCTCGAAGTCGAGCGACGAGTCGCCGTAGCCCTTGAAGTGCGATCGATCGAAGCGGAGCCCGTCGACGCCCTCGACCGCTTCGCGCACGATCGTCGGGATCGACGCGAGCTTCGCCGCGGGCGTGCCGTACTCGACGCCGAACGGCACGACGATGCGCCGCTCGCTCATCCGCTTGTAGTTGCGGATGCGCGCGCTCGCGAGATCGCTGTTCGAGAACACGATCATCTCGCCGCCGATCGAGCGCAGGTGCGTGGTGCGCCAGCCGATGCGATCGACGTTGCCCAGGAAGTCGTCGACGATGATGAAGTCGCCGATGTCGAACGGTCGGTCGGCGTAGATCGAGAACGCGGCGAAGAGATCCTTCAGCATGTTCTGCACCGCGAGCGCCGCCGCGATGCCGCCGATCCCGAGCCCCGCGATCAGCGTGGTGATCTCGACTCCGAAGTTCGAGAGCACGACGAGGATCATCACGCTCCAGACCACGAGGTTCGTCAGGAACGCGGCGGCGGCGCCCATCGTGCGCGCGCCGGGCATCTCGTCCGCCTTCGCGGTCCTGCCCTCGATCACCAGCTTCACCGCGTGCGTGACCCAGAGCCCCGCCTGGATCGCGAGCACGACGATCAGCGCGCGACCGAGCCAGAGGTCCGCCTCGTCGGGGAGAGCGAGCGTGCGAGCGCCTGCGGCGATCGCCGCGACGAACAGCGTGATGGTCCGGGTGCCCTGGACGACCTTGACCAGCACGTCGTCGTAGCGGCTCGTGGTCCGCTGCGTGAGCTTCGCGAGCCGGACGGCGACGACGCGCTTGATCACGACCAGGACGGCGAGGACTGCGAGCGCGGTGACGATCGCGATCGTCCACCGCAATGTGCTGTTCCCGAGGAATTCGTGGTCGAGGAAGCCCTGCATGATGGGCCCTACGATGAGGCCGCCGTTCTGGATCGCCAACCGACTCGGTGCGCGCTAAGACCGCGCCGTGTCGCGCGCGCGCCACGACCCGGGCCAGCCGCCTTCGCTCCGCCTCAAGCGAGCGCTGCGCGCCGCGATCGAGGCGGGGCATCCGTGGATCTGGCGCGACGCGCTCGAGCCCTTCGATCTCGCGCCGGGAACGGTCGTGAGGGTCCACGACGATCGTGGTCCGGTCGCGACCGGGCTCGCGGAGCAGGGCCCGATCGGCGTGCGCGTGCTCGCGGCGCGCAGCGTCGCGATCGACGACGCGTTCTTCGCGTCGCGCGTCGCGCGCGCGGCATCGCTGCGCGACCGCGTGATCCCGGGCGCGACCGACGCGTACCGCCTCGTGCACGGCGAGGGCGACGGCCTGCCGGGCACGATCGTCGACGTCTACGATCGCTGGGCGGTGATCCAGTTCGACGGCGCGGCCGCGGAGCGATGGAGAGGCGCGATCCTCGCGGGCGTCCTCCGCGTACGCCCGGCGCTCGCGGGCGTGCTGGTGCGCACCGGGCGCCGCGAGACCAAGCGCGTCGAGCTCGTGCACGGCGAGGCGCCTCCGCCGCAGATCGACGTTCGCGAGCACGGGATGGTGCTGCGCGCCGACCTGATGCACGGGCAGAAGACGGGGCTCTTCCTCGATCACCGCGAGTCGCGCGCCCGCGTGCGCGCGCTCTCGCGCGGGCTGCGCGTGCTGAACCTCTACGGCTACACCGGCGCGTTCTCGATCGCCGCGGGGCTCGGCGGCGCGACCGAGGTCGACACCGTCGACGTCGCAGCGCCCGCGCTGCGCCTGGCCGAGGAGTCGTGGTCCGCCAACCAGCTGACGGTCCCGCACCGCACCCACGCGCGCGACGCCCCCGAGCTCCTCGACGAGGCGCGCGCACGCGGCCGCCGTTGGGATCTCGTGATCGCCGACCCGCCGAGCTTCGCGCCGAACGAGGCATCGGTCCCCCAGGCGATCAAGAGCTATCGCGCGCTGCATCGCGCGTGTCTGCGCGTGCTCGAGCCGAACGGCCTCTACCTCGCGGCGTCCTGCTCGAGCCACATCGATCGCGCGACGTTCGATCGCACGCTGCGCGAGGCCGCCGAGAAGGTCGGCCCCCTGCAGGTGCTCGAGCGCTCCGGCGCGCCCGCCGATCACCCGCGCCTCGCGGCGTTCCCCGAGGGCGACTACCTCAAGGTCGTCCTCGCCCGTCGCCTGGACTGACGGGGAGAGAGGGCGTCCGGTTGGTGGTCGCGAGCACGGGCCGCGCGGTGGGGTGGATGCGCGCGGCGAAGCGTCGGGCGTCGCGCGGTGGGACCGTCGCGCGGAGTCGCCGCGCCGGGCGCGGGCTCCCGTGCTCGGTGGGGTGGCGGCTCGGGTCGGGCTTCCGCGGGCAGGTGCACGTGCGCTCTCGGGTGAGCGGGCGCGGCGGATCGATGCGTCCGGCGCGGGAGCTCGCAGGGCGCGGATGGGCGTAGGCGTGGGATGATCGCGCGATGGATCGGAAGCGGCTCGAGCGGGTGATCGCGCGGATCGATGCGGCCAACGCCGCGGATCCCGAGATCGAGGACGGCGTCCCGGTGGCGCTGCGCTATGGCCAGCGGATGAGCGCGGCGCTCGCGCGGCTCGCGCCCGAAGCCAGCGAGGTGCTGCGCATCGCGGTGCGGGCGCAGCACGTCGAGCGCTGGCTCGTTCCGCGCGCGAGCTACCCCGAAGGGCGCGTCGGTTATCTGCGCTGGCGCACCGAGCTCGGCCGCATGCATGCCGAGCGCGCCGGCGCGCTGATGCGCGAGTGCGGGTACGACGACGAGTCGATCGCCCGCGTGCGATCGATCGTCGCCAAGAAGAAGCTGGCGACCGATCCCGACGCGCAGACGCTCGAGGACTGCGCGTGCCTGGTCTTCCTCGAGCACGCGCTCGAGCCCTTCGCGTCTCGCCACGACGACGACAAGGTCGTCGACATCGTCCGGAAGACCTGGGCCAAGATGAGCGACGCCGGGCACGGCGCGGCGCTGGCGCTGCCGCTCACCGACCGCGCGCGAGCACTCGTCGAGCGCGCGCTCGCCCTCTGACGAGCGCCCGCGCCGAACCGCGTGGCGCACCCGATCTGCTACAAGCACCGCGCCCGCCATGCTCGATGATCGCCTCACCGCCGACGAGCGCCGCGCGCTCCTCTACCTCCTGACCTCGGTCGCGCTGACCGACGGCCGGCTCACCGACTCCGAGGTGCAGTTCGTCCAGCGGCTCGCGCTGCCGATCGCGATGGAGGTCGGCGAGCTCCTCACGTCGGTCGACGACATGGTGATCGGCGACGTGTGCGCGCGCCTGGCGCGTCCGTACGCCGCGCGGATCGCGATCCTCGAGCTGCTGCGCCTCGCGCACGTCGACGACGTCTACGCGCGCGTCGAGCAGCGCGCGATCGCGGATCTCGCGACGCTGCTCGGGGTCGACGAGAGCACGCTCTCGCGCATGGAGGACTGGGTGCGCCGCGAGTGGGAGCTGCTCGCCGAGGCACGTCACCTGGTGGATCCCAGCCCATGACCGGGCGACGGCTCGTCTCGCGATTCCTCCGCATCGCGTGGGTGCTCGCGCTCGCGCCGATGCGCTACGCCGGCCGCGTGCTCCTCGCCGAGGTGCCGGCCGACTCGACGGCCGACGCGCGACGCGCCCTACGAGAGCAGTGGCAGGGCGAGACGATTGCCAGTGCGCTCGAGTCGCTCGGCGCGACCTTCGTGAAGTTCGGACAGATCCTGGGCAGTCGCCCCGACCTGCTGCCTCCCGGCTGGCTGCTCGCGCTCGCGCGCCTGCAGGACGACGTGGCGCCGGCGCCCTGGGCCTCGATCGACGCCGTGCTCCAGCGCGAGCTCGGCCCCGAGGGCCTCGCGCAGTTCGCACGCATCGATCACACACCGATCGCCGCGGCGTCGGTCGCGCAGGTCCACGTCGGCGAGCTCGTCACCGGCGAGAAGGTCGCGATCAAGGTGCAGCGCCTCGACGCGCCCGCGCAGATCGAGCGCGATCTCTTCCTGATGCGGCTCTTCGTCGCCGCCCTCGATCGCATCCCGACCCTGCGGCTGCTCTCGCTGCCGGGCGCGGTCGAGCGCTTCGCGCACGCGCTCTCGTCGCAGCTCGACTTCGAGCTCGAGGCCGCCAACAACCGCCGCCTCGCGCACAACTTCCGGCGCGAGAAGAAGGTGCGTCTGCCCGCGATCCACGACGCGCTCTCGACCAAGCGCGTGCTGACGATGGCGTTCGTCGAGGGCGTGAAGGCGACGCATCCCGAGCGCGTCGCCGGCGATCGTCGCGAGCTCGCGGAGCGCGGCGGCCGCGCGATCCTGAAGATGGTCTTCGAGGACGGCTTCGTGCACGCCGACCTGCATCCGGGGAACATCTTGCTCTCCGATGACGGCACGATGACGTTCCTCGATCTCGGCATGGTCGCGGAGATCCCGAGCGACCTGATGCGGCCCTGGGTGGAGACCTTCCTCGCGCTCGCGCAGAAGGACGGCGCGGCGGCGGCGCGACAGTTCTATTCGTACGCCCCGACCGTCGGCGACGGCGACTACGACGCCTACGAGCGCGACGTGCTCGAGTACCTCGCGCCGTACTGGGACGTCCGCCTCGGCGACGTCGAGGTCGGCGCGATCGTGTCCGGGATGATGAACGTGCTGCGCCGTCACCAGATCCAGATCGAGCCGGTGTTCACGGTGGTGAACGTGGCGCTGCTGGTCTCCGAGGGGCTGGGCAAGCAGCTCGATCCCGAGATCGATCTGGTGAACTTGGCGGTGCCCTATCTGCTGCAGGCGCAGCTCTCGGCGCCGCCGGGTCGCGCGCCGCTGCGGGAGCTCTCGAGCGCCCGTCGCGCGCCTCGATCGGACGTCCTCTCTCTTTCGGAGGGAGGGGGGCTTTGAGCCTGGCGCGACGGGTGCTATTGTCGAACGTCGAGTCGAGTCGTTCGTGCCCGCCCGTGCTCCGAGCTCCTGTTCGTCCTTGATCCGCCGCGCGTCTGCCGCGAGCGAAGGACGACCTATCGGGTGCGCCGAAGCGGTCCCAAGACGCGTTCGCAATGTGCTGCGATCGTCGCGAGCAGCTGCCGTCCGCGAGTCGGCGGGAGCACGCGCTGCCGCGCCGAGCGCGCAGAAGAGGCTGCGGGCGCCGTAGAGCCCGCGTGTGGAAACGGGTCTCGCCGTTCGAGGCCCGTTCGTTAGGGAAGGCCGTCAGGGAGAGAGTGGATCGATGTCGAAGAAGCTTTTCGTGGGTGGGTTGAGCTGGGGTACGACGGATGATGGGCTTCGCCAGGCGTTCGAGCGCTTCGGTGAGGTCGCCGAGGCGAAGGTGATCACGGACCGTGAGACGGGCCGCTCCCGTGGGTTCGGGTTCGTCACCTTCAACGACGGCACGGCGGCAGACCAGGCCGTGAAGGAAATGGACGGCGCGATGCTCGACTCGCGCACGATCAACGTGAACGAGGCGCGTGAGCGCACTCCCCGCGGTCCCGGCGGCGGTGGCGGCGGCTACGGCGGTGGTGGCGGCGGCTACGGCGGCGGTGGCGGCGGCTACGGCGGCGGTGGCGGCGGGTTC
>JALYRN010000980.1 GCA_030855295.1 Myxococcota bacterium
GGCGCGGCGGCAGCGCTCGGCTCGGCCGCCGGAGGCGCGATCGCCTCGATGGTCTGGTCGACCGTGAGCCGCGCGCTCGCGACCGTCGCGTCCTGTGCCTCTCCCGCATCGAGGATCGCACCTCGGTCGACTGGCGGCGGGATCGAGTCGTCGTCGGCGAGCGCGAACGATCCGCCGGCGTGCTCGGCGACCTCTGCGGCGGCGAGCATCAGCGCGGCGCGCATCTCGGTCGCGCTCGGGAAGCGGAGCGCGCGATCGCGCGACATCGCGCGCTCGACCACGGCGACGATCGCGGGCGGGAGATCGGGTCGGTAGGTCCGCAGCGGGACGGGATCCTGGGTCAGGATCATCGCGAGCACATCGCCCGGCAGCTCCGCGTCGTGCGGCGCGAGGCCGGTGAGCAGCTCGTAGAGGAGGGTGCCGATCGCGTAGAGGTCGCTCCGTGCATCGATGTCGGCGCTGCCGCGCGCCTGCTCGGGCGACATGTACTGCGGCGTGCCGACGATCAGCGATTCGCGCGTCTTGACGACGGACGTCACGCCGCGATCGGGCACCGTCACGCGCGAGATCCCGAAGTCGAGCAGCTTCGGGTACTCGTGCTCGCCCTCACGCACGATGAAGATGTTCTCGGGCTTGAGGTCGCGGTGGACGATCCCCGCCTCGTGGACGGCGGCGAGCCCGGACAGCGTGCGCGCCACGATCCGGATCGTCTCCGCGAGCGGCGGCGGTCCCTCGCGCATCCGGTCGCCGAGCGTCCGACCCGAGAGCAGCTCCATGACCATGAACGGGCGGCCGTCGGCGTCGGCGCCGAAGTCCATGATCTGCACGACGTTGCGGTGTTGGACCGCGGCGGCGACCCGCGCCTCGCGCAGGAACCGCTCGCGCGACGCGTGCCCGTCGAGGAACTTCACCGCGACCGGCCGCTGGAGCATCAGGTGCTCGGCGCGCCAGATCGATCCCATGCCGCCGGCGCCGATCTGCTCCCGGAGCAGGTAGCGGCCGGCGATGACGTGGGCGCTCGTCGGCACGTGCGGAGGTGAGGTCATCGTCGGAGGAGCACGGCCCATCCTACGACGGAGCGGCGCCGCAGGTGAACGGCGCAGATGGCGCGCGCAGAGTCTTCACGGGCAGTCTTCACGGGCAGTCTTCACGGGCAGTCTTCATGGGCACGGATGCGCCGAGCTGCCAGCCGTGTCAGCGCCCTGCCGCTTCCGCTATGGTTCGCCGCTTGGACGAGGACGCATCCGAACTCGCCGCCGCCTCGCTCGACGGCATCGCCTCGCTCGACGGAGTGGCGTTCGTCGAGCGCATCGACGGGCCCGAGGCCGATCCCGGCGCGGCGCCGTGCTTGCTGGTCGAGGTGCCGCACGGCGCCGATCGGCGCGCGCACTTCGATGCGCTGCGCGCGCGGCTCGTCGGCGATCTCCCCGAGGACCTGCACGTCTTCTTCCACGTCAACACCGACGTGGGCGCGTGGGAGTACGGGCGGCGCGTCGCCGAGCGCGTGCTGGCGGCGGACCCGCGCCGCTCGGCGCTGCTCGTGCGCGCGCTCGTCCCGCGCACGTTCGTGGACGTGAACCGGCTCGAGGACGCGGCGGATGCGCTCGCGTCGGGCGGGATGACGGCCGGCGTCGCGCCGTACGTGCGAGACCCGAGCGACATCGCGCTCCTGCTCGAGCTGCACCGCGCGTACGTGCGAATCGCGGAGCGCGCGTACGCGCTCGTGTGCGGCGCCGGCGGGCTCGCGCTCTCGCCCCACACGTACGGCCCGCGCACGATGGGCATCGCGCGCATCGACGACGGGATCGTCGACGCCCTGCGCAAAGCGCACGAGCCCGAGGCGTGGGCGGGCTGGCCGCTGCGCCCCGAGATCGATCTGATCACGCGCACCGACGACGGCACGCGCCACGCGCCCGCCGGCGTCGTCGACGCGCTGCTCGAGGCCTACCGGGCCATGGGCCTGCAGGCGATCGAGGGCGCCGCGTACACGCTGCACCCGAGCACGCAGACGCATCGCTTCTCGATGCGTCATCCGCGGCAGGTGCTCTGCCTCGAGGTGCGTCGCGATCTCCTGGTCGAGGCGTATACGCCGTTCGAGGAGATGCGCGTGCGCGCCGACGCCGCCGATCGGATCGCCGCGCCGATCGCCGACGCGCTCGACGTCGCGCTGCGCCGATTCGGCTGAGATCTCGTCAGCGCGCGCGCAGGAAGCGCGCGATCGCGGCGCGCGCTTCCTCGTCGAGGTCGCGCCCGAACGGATGACCGGCGTGCTCCGAGGGCACGAGCCCGAGCACGGCGTCGAGGTCGGCGGCGGTGCCGTCGTGCAGGACGCTCCTTCGATCGCCGACGCCTCGCAGCGAGGGCGGGCGGTAGCCGAGCGTCCCGCGCTCCGAGGCGGCGAGGGTCGCGCGCGGATCGGTGAGCACCAGGGTGGCGGGCACCGGCTCGCCCGACATTCCCTCGCCCGCGTGACAGCCCGCGCACTGCGACGCGAACAGCGCGCCTCCCTCCGACTCGTGATCGACCTCCGGCAGCGTGCGCGCGAGCGACTCGAGGTAGAGCGCGAGCGCGGCGACGGCGCGGCGATCGGGGCGCGCGGTCGCGCGGCGCTGGGTGATCAGCAGCGTCTCGATGCGCACCATCCGCGCCACGCGCCCGTTCGCGAGGTTGCCGGTGTGCTGCAGCCGCGCCTGCAGCGCGATCGGCCGCAGGTCCGAGGGGCGCACCGGGTTGTCGATGTCGTCGCCGGTCACGTCCATCGTGCCGACCGGCCAGCCGGCGCCGAGGAGGCCCGCGAGATCGAAGCGCTCGTTGGGCACCCCCGCGAGCAGCGCGCCGCTCCGCTCGGCGGCGTGGCACGCGGCGCACGTCAGCGCGACGACCCAGCCGATCGGCGTCTCGACCTCGATCGCGCCCTGCACCATTCCGTCGGCGTCGACGAGCAGCCCGGCGCGCTCGGCCTCGGCGCGATCGCGCAGCACCTCGAGCGCGAGGTCGACCTGCGTCGGCACCCGCTCGAACACGTCTCGCCCCGCGCGCTCCCACGCCTCGAGCGGAGCGCCCTCGCGC
>JALYRN010000981.1 GCA_030855295.1 Myxococcota bacterium
GTGCTACGCTCCGCCGCCGATGCCCCGCCTCGCTGCCGGCCTGCACGAGCTCGCGCCCAACGTCCGAGCCCACGTCTTCGACGGGCCTGCGCCGGGCGCGACCGCGCTGATCCAGGCAGGCATCCACGGCGACGAGATCGCCGGCGTGCACGCGCTCGAGGAGCTCCTCGAGGAAGGCCTCCGCCCCGCGCGCGGCCGGCTGATCGTCGTGCCGGTGATGAACCCCGCGGCGCTGCGCGCCCGCCAGCGCGCGTGCCCTCCGCATGGCGACTGGGCCGGCCTCGATCTGAACCGGCAGTTCCCCGGTGATCCCGCTGCGCCCGAGCGCGAGAAGCGCCTCGCGCGCGTCTTCATGGACCTCGTGCTCGAGGAGCAGCCCGCGCTCGTCTGCACGCTGCACGAGAGCCAGAAGCGCTACTCGCCCGACGTCACGCCGTCGTTCGGGCAGACGCTCGTCTATGGCGTCACACCGATCCCCGCAGTGATCGAGCGCGTCGTGTCGCGCCTCAACGCGCGCCGCGCCTCCGACGACGAGACCTGGGCGCCGCAGCACCATCCCGTCGCGACCTCGTCGACCGAGGTGATCGTCGACGCGATCGGCTGCACCGGCATCTGCGTCGAGACCTGGATGGGCTTCGAGCTCGCCCGGCGCGTCGAGATGCAGCGCGAGGTCGTGCGCCTGCTGCTCGACGAATTCGAGATCGCGACGTTCGCCGACCCACCCCACGGAGCGCCCTCGTGAGCACCTTCGGCTCGTTCCCCCGCACCCGCCTGCGCCGCAACCGCCGCGACGTCTGGAGCCGCCGGCTCGTCCGCGAGCACACGCTCACCGCGAGCGATCTGATCTGGCCGATCTTCGTGCAGGAGGGGCAGGGCGCCGAGACGCCCGTCGCGTCGATGCCCGGCGTGTCGCGCCTCTCGATCGATCGTCTCGTGCTCGCCGCGCGCGAGGCGCACGCCGCCGGCATCCCCGCGATCGCGATCTTCCCGGTGATCGATCCCGCGCAGAAGAGCGCCGATGGCGAGGAAGCGGTCTCCCCCGACAACCTCGTCTGCCGCGCGGTCCGCGCGACCAAGGAGGCCTGCCCCGGCCTCGGCATCGTCTGCGACGTCGCGCTCGATCCGTTCACCACGCACGGCCAGGACGGGCTCGTGCGCGATGGCTACGTCGTGAACGACGAGACCGTCGAGGTGCTCCGGCAGCAGGCGATCGTGCAGGCGAACGCCGGCTGCGACGTGATCGCGCCCTCGGACATGATGGACGGCCGCATCGGGCGCATCCGCGACGCGCTCGACGGCGCAGGCCACGCGAAGGTGCGCATCCTCTCGTATGCCGCGAAGTACGCGTCCGCGTTCTACGGCCCGTTCCGCGACGCCGTCGGCAGCAAGAGCAACCTCGGCACCGGCGACAAGCGCACCTACCAGATGGATCCCGCGAACCTCGAGGAGGCGCTGCGCGAGGTCGCGCTCGATCTCGACGAGGGCGCCGACATGATCATGGTCAAGCCCGGGATGCCGTACCTCGACGTGATCCGCCGCATCAAGGACGCGTACGGCGCGCCGACGTTCGCGTACCAGGTCAGCGGCGAGTACGCGATGATGCGCGCGGCCGCCGAGCGCGGCTGGCTCGACTGGGAGCGCGCGATCGTCGAGAGCCTGATCGCGTTCAAGCGCGCGGGCGCGGACGCAATCCTCACCTACGCGGCGCTCGAGGTCGCGCGGCTCCTCGCGAAGACCCCGCACGAGACCACCTGACGCGACGAGAGAGCGACATGCCCGACGACCTCCTCGCCATGCTGGCCGATCCCGAGACCCACGCGCCGCTGTCGCGCGCGACCGAGCCCGAGCTCGAGGCCCTGCGCGCCGCGATCTCCGAGGGGCGCGCGCGACGCCGTGACGGCTCGCCGATCGAGCCGTTCGACGCCGCGTTCCTCACGCAGGAGCGCCGCGTCGCGTACCTCGTCGAGCAAGGCGTCCCGAACTTCGTGGTCGACGAGCGCGTCGAGCTCGAGGATCCGCTCTGAGGATCCGCTCTGCCGACCCGCGGCGAGCGCGTCAGGCGTCGCCGCGGTAGCGGGCGAGCACGAGGTCGAGCAGGGGCTCGACTCCCTCGCCGCGCTCGATCGTCACCATCGACACGCCCGCCGCCTCGAGCCCGGGGAGCATCGCGCGCGACCAGCCGCTCTCGGCGCCCCAGAGCACCGGCATCGCGCTGTTCGGGAGCGCGCGCAGGGCGCCGGTCAGCGCCACCGGATCCATCGCCACCGGGCTCGATCCGTCGACGAGCACGATCAGCGGCGAGTACGTGAAGACTGCCTTCCGGAACGCGCCCTCTTCGGACACCCCCACCGCGTACACACGGTCCTCGCCGAGGCACGCCGTCAGCCGCTCCGCGAACGCATCGCTGGCCGCGAGCACCACGACCGGCACCGGCTTGTGCACGACCGCCATCTGCGTCGTCGCGGTCGGGTTCTCGTCGTCGCCCCACGCCGCCTCGTCGACCTCGACCTCGAAGGCCGCGCCGTCGCCGTCGATCGCTCGCCCGAAGAGCTCGTCGATCAGCGTCAGGATCTGCGAGGCGTCCTCGGGCTTCACCTTCGCGCGCACCGCCTGCGCGAGCGACTGCTCCGCGAACGCGCGCGCCTCATCGAGCGAGCTCGGTGGCTTGCGGCCCGAGCGCTCGAGCGCGTCGTAGATCAGCGCGGTGGCGAGCTCGGGGGCGACGACGCCCTCCAGCGCCTCGCGAAGCAACACCATCTCGGGTCGCGGAGACGCCATTCCACACGAGTATGGCACTGCCGGCCCGTCGCTCGACAAGCCCGACGTGCTCGGGTAGGACCCGGCACCCATGCGCCGCCACTCCGGAATCCTCTCTCTCAGCCTCGCCGCCGCCCTCGCGGGCACCGGCTTCGTCGTGCTCTCGGGCTGCGAGCGCGACGAGCCGCAGTTCCGCCCGGCGACGCTCGACGACAACGCTGGTGAGCCGATCGGCGATCGCGCCGCGCGCCCCGAGGCGCCTCCGACGCGCGATCCCGCGGCCGCCGAGCCGCCCGCCGAGGGAGCGCTCC
>JALYRN010000982.1 GCA_030855295.1 Myxococcota bacterium
GGGCCTGCGTCGCCGCCGGGGCTGGCGTCGGCCAGGGTGCCGGCGTCGTCGGTCGGGAGCACGCTGGCGTCGTCGGTCGGGAGCACGCCCGCGTCGGTCGTCATCGGCGCGACCGCGCGGACCTCGAGGGCGTCGGCGACGAGCTGGATCTCGAGCGAGCCGGGCTCGCCGGTGTGGTCGTCGACGCGCACCGCGTACTCGGTGGCGGTCGCGAGCACGAAGGTGCCGAGCGAGCGCGTGGCGGCGGCGGTCTGATCGACGGGGACGGTCTCGTCGCCGAGATCGGTGGTGACGACGTAGCGCGCCTGGCGGCTCTGCGCGTACGCGGGGTCGGTGTGGACGATCAGGTCGTACTCGCCGGCGGCGTCCACGGTGATGCGCCAGATCGCGTAGTTCGACGCGGTCGCCGCGTCGGTGGTGCGGGTCCAGCGCAGCGAGCCGCCATAGCCCGCGTCGCTCGCGGTGCGCCAGAAGCGCAGGTCGCCGCCGAGGAACACGCACGGGTCGGTGTCGTCGATCACGCGGCCCGCCACCGGCACCGGGTCGCACGCGGGCGCCATGCCCATCGACCAGAAGTCCGCGCCCATCTCGTCCCACACCAGGCGCAGCGCGTCGTCGTAGTGCGTGAAGCGCGTGTCGTAGACGCCGCACGAGCCGGGGACGCAGCCGTTGTAGTAGTGCGTGACGGTCTGGATCCACTCCATGTGCCGCGCGCCGCCGACCACCACGCCGTTCATCCACGCGAGCGCCTGCTCGCGGTTGTCGACGCCGTCGATGTACGTGGAGCGGATCACCATCGCGACCGTGAAGTCGATTGCGGCCTGCACGTTCCCTGCGATCAGCAGGATGCGGTCGCCCTCGCGCGCGAGCGTCTGATCGAAGGTACCGGCGTCGAACTGGAACATGCCGAGGCCGCCCTGCATGATCGAGCACGGCCCGTCGCCCGCGCCCGCGATCACCGGACCGCCTCCGCAGTCGGACGAATTCGGTCCCATGCACGCCCAGGTCGCCTCCGACCAGCAGTGCGCGAGCCCCGTCTCCGCGTGCGCGATGCCCGCGAGCAGCACCGCGTTCGTCAGCCCGTTCGCAGCGGCGGCATCGCGGATCTGCGTCATCCGCACGCGGCGCTCCGCTGCCGTCAGGCGCGACTGCAGGAACGCGTAGTCGTCGTCCTCGCGCGGCGCGCAGCTCGAGAGGGCGAGCACGGCGAGCACGAGCGCGACCAGGGATCGGAGTGAGCGCATCGCCGGCGATGGTATCCCAGCGTCCGGCCCTCATGCGCGGCGCGGTCGGCCGACGCGGCCGAGGTGGGTGTCGAAGAACTCGGTGCCGTATTTGAGGCCGTAGCCGAGCATGCGGTCGAAGCCGATGTGCGCGACCCAGATCACGGCGCCGAGCACGAGCACGTCGCTGCCGCTCACGACCGCCGCGATCGCGAGCGCGCCCGGCGCGAGCAGGCTGTGGCCGGCGTTGTAGGTGATCGCGCCGATGCGCGGGCCCGCGAGGTAGCCGAGCATCGAGAGGTCGGGGATCAGGAAGAGCAGCGCGAACGCGAGCCAGCTGCCGCCCAGGTGCGCGTACGCCGCGATGCTCGCGCCGAGCACGAGCACGCCCTCCAGCCGGAGCAGCACGCGCGGCGCACCGTGCACGCCTCCGCTGGCGATGGGGGCCGAGCGCTCGGAGCGCGCGGCCGAAGAAGCGAGGTCGGGATCGATCGTCGTCGTGGTCATCGTCGTGTCTCCGAGGAAGAACATGACGCGAATCTCGGCATGACGACATTGTCCGAATGTGTTCATCCGCTCATAAAGAATCGATGAGCGACACCGAGCCCTCCTGGGACCTCTACGGAGCCTTCCTCGCGGTGATGCAGGGCGGCAGCCTCTCGGCGGCGGCGCGCTCGCTCGGCGTGACGCAGCCGACCGTGCGGCGCCAGATCGAGAAGCTCGAGTCGATGCTCGGCGTCGTGCTCTTCACGCGCGCGAGCAACGGCCTGGTGCCCACCGAGCTCGCGATCGCGACGCTTCCGCACGCCGAATCGATCGCGGCGACGGCGCGCGCGTTCGTGCGCTCGGTGTCGGGGGCGACCGATGGCGATCGCGGCACCGTGCGCCTCGCGTGCAGCGAGGTGGTCGGGATCGAGGTGCTGCCGCCGATGCTCGCCGAGCTGATCGCGCGGCACCCGCGCCTGCAGCTCGAGCTCGTGCTGTCGAACCGCAACGAGGACCTGCTCCGCCGCGACGCCGACCTCGCCGTCCGCATGGCGCGCCCGACGCAGGAGGGGCTCGTCACCCGGAAGGTCGGCCGCATCGAGCTCGGCCTCTTCGCCACCGACGCCTACCTCGCGCACCACCGCGCGCCCGCGAAGCTCGGCGATCTCCTGCGCGACGATCACGCGCTCGTCGGCCGTGATCGCGACCGCGGGATCATCGGCGCGCTCGCGCACGCGGGGCTGCCGACCAGGCCGCGCGACTACGCGCTCCGCACCGACAGCGATGTCGCCCAGCTCGCGGCGGTGCGCGCCGGGCTCGGCATCGGCATCTGTCAGGTCCCGATCGCGCGCCGTGATCCGGCGCTGCGCCGCGTGCTCCCGTCGCTGCGCTTCGACCTCGAGACCTGGGTCGTGATGCACGAGGACCTTCGCACCGCGCGCCGCGTGCGGCTCGTGTTCGATCACCTCGTGGATCGCCTCGCCCGCTACGCGTCGAGCGACTTGCCCGCGTCCGGCGCGAGGAAGAAGAAGCGGAGCGAGGCGCCCCGAGGTTGATCCCGAGGCGCCTCGACCGCAGCGAGCGCTCTCCCGAGCACTCCTGCACAGTCAGCTCATGCGCTCTCGAGCTGGAACGCGAGCGGGCAGCGACCCTGCTGGACCGCCTGCGCGCTCTCCTGGATCTCGGTACGGAGCGACGACACGAGCGCGCGGTCCGCGACCTCGAAGATCAGCAGCGCGCCGTTCGGGATCTCGATCATCTGCACGTTGCCGCGGTGCAGGAGCGCCTGCGCATCCGCGAAGCGCTGTCCCTGAGCAGCGCCAGCGGTCGCGCCCGCGCGCGGGCTCCGGGGGGG
>JALYRN010000983.1 GCA_030855295.1 Myxococcota bacterium
GGCCCGGCGGCGTGCTGCTCTCGGCGTCTTGGCTGAGCGAGCCGTTCTTCGCGCTGTTCATCGCCGCGGGCGCGCTCGTGGTCGCGTATGCGCGGCGACGCTCGACGCTGCGCGCCACCGCGATCGCGGCGCTGATCCTCGGCCTCGGCGCGTACGTGCGGCCGACTGCGATCCCGGTGCTCGTCGCGTGCGCGATCGGCCTCGCGCTGTTCGCGGCGAGCGCGAGCTCGTGGCGCGCGGGCTCATCGCGAGCGGTGCGCTCGTGGAGGCGCGTCCGCCTCGTCGGCACGCACGTGGCGACGTCGATCGCGATCGTGCTGCTGGTGCTCTCGC
Source organism: Myxococcota bacterium (assembly GCA_030855295.1). Lineage (GTDB taxonomy): Bacteria > Myxococcota_A > Polyangia > Polyangiales > Sandaracinaceae > Sandaracinus. Next base: position 334 of record JALYRN010000983.1, read on the forward strand.
CGTGGATGGCGCGCAACGCGCTCGCGTTCGACGCGCCGGTGCTCGTGTCGACGAACGGCGGCGCGAACCTCCTCGTGGGCACGCGGAACGAGGGCACGTTCGCGCGCATCCCCGAGGAGCTCGACTGTCCGGGGAGCCTTCCCGAGGTGGAGCGCGATCGCTGCCGCTCGGAGGTCGCGCTCGATCGCATCGCGGCCGCGCCGCTCGACTGGGTCGCGCGCGGCGTGCTGAAGATCGTGCACACGTTCGGCCACGAGTCCGCGCCGGCGCAGGCGTGGCGCACCGCGATCCGCATCGACGACGACGCGGCCACGACCGCGAGCCTGTGGGCGCTGGCGATCGACCGCGCGTGGTGGCTCGTGTTCCTCTCGGGCGCGATCGCGGGCGCGGTGATCCTGCGCCGTCGAGGAACGCGCTCCTCGCTGCAGGTCGCGATCTTCGCGCCGATGATCGGGCTCGCGGCGCTCCACTTCGTGTTCCTCGGGGGCGATCGCTACCACGCGCCGATCGTCGTGCTGATGGCGGTGCTCGCGGCCCTGGCGCTCGACGCGGCGCAGCGCCCGCGCGCGGACGGAAAGAGCGCGCCGTGATAGCGTTCGCGCGTGCGCAGCGGCTGTAGGAACGCGCTCGTCTCGCTCGTCGCCCTCGCCCTCGCGAGCTCGGTCGGGAGCTGCGGCCCGGGCCGCACGCTCGATCCGGGAGAGACCGAGCCGGTGCGGCTCGGGCTCGTGATCTCGCTGTCGGGTGATCTCGGTGCCTCGGGCCAGGCCCGCCTCGACGCGGTGCGGCTCGCGGTCCGCGAGGTCAACGCGGCCGGCGGCGTGCTGCCTGGGCGCACCCTCGAGCTCGTCACCGAGGACGGCGAGAGCCTGCCCGAGGTCGCAGCGCGGGTCGCCGCCGAGATCGTGGCGAACGACGGCGTCGTCGGGCTGATCGGCGACTCCGGCAGCTCGAGCACGCTGCGCATCTACGAAGAGGTCACGCAGCCCGCGGGGATCCTCCACGCGAGCGGCAGCTCGACGTCGCCGCTGCTCGAGATGGAGCCGCGCGATCTCTCGGACGACGGCTGGTTCTTCCGCACCGCTCCGTCCGACGACACGCAGGCGCCGGTGCTCGCGCGCGTGATGCACGAGCGCGGCTGCACGAGCGTGACGATCGTCTACGTCGCGAACGACTACGGCACGCCGTTCGAGGCGGGGATGCGCGCGCGCTTCGCGGAGCTCGGCGCCACCGTGATGCCGTCGATCGCGATTGCGGACGGGCTCGCGGACTACTCCGAGGCCGCGATGGCGGTCGCGACCGCGGCGCCGCAGTGCGCTGCGCTGATCGCGTATCCCGCGTCCGGCGGCCGCGTGATGCGCGCTTGGTCGATGCTGGCGACGCGTCCCGAGGTGCGATGGTTCGGCGCCGACGCGCTGCGCCAGGCCGGGTTCCTCGCCGAGGCGGGTGATGCGGCCACGGGCTTCTTCGGTACGGCCTCGGTCACCGATCCGAACACGCCGTCGTACAACGCGTTCAGCGCGCTCTACGAGGCGACGTTCGGGCGCGCGCCCTCGACCTACGACGCGAACTTCTACGACGCGGCGGCGCTGATGCTGCTGTCGATCGCGGCGGCGGAGGAGGCCGATCCTGCGGCGATGCGCGCGGCGCTCCCGATGCTCTCGGTGCCGACCGGCACCATCGTGCGCGCCGGCGAGCTCGGCGAGTCGATCCGGCTGATCCGTCAGGGTCGGACGATCAACTACGAGGGCGCGAGCGGTCCCGTCGACGTCGACGAGACCGGTGAGATCGAGGGCGTGTTCGAGGTGTGGCGGGTCGACGCCGGCGCGTTCGTGCGCGACGAGCTGCTCTTCCCCGATCCGTGACTCGGCAGGAGTGCTCGCCCCGGAGGGCGCGCACGGGAGCGCGCGAGCCGAGCCTCTGAGCCGGCAGGACCCCGGGGCGGCGACCGTCAGCGGGAGGGACCGACGAGGAACGGCGTGACGTCGATGGGGCCCTCGAGCGCGGGATCGGCCAGCGCCTCTGCCAGCCCGCGCAGCTCTCGCGACTGCGGCGCGATCGTCAGGGCCCGCGAGAGCGACTCGCGCGCGCGCTCGAGCACGCCCGACTGCGCGTAGTAGAGGGTGTCGGCGTAGTGGATCCAGAGCAGCTGGTTGCGCGTCTCGGGATCGCTCATGTCGGCCCCGAGCGCCCGCGCCCACTGCGCCAGCGACTCGGCCCGCGCCGTGCTCCCCTCGCGCACGTCGGCGTCGGTCGTGCCCGACTCGACGACCTCGTAGTAGCCGCTGGGATGAGGCGCGAGGGTCTCGTAGAGCGCGCGCGGAACCCGCACGTCGAGCTCCAGCAGCAGCGGCCGCTGCGCCGCGAGCGACTGCAGATCGGGCTGCCGCAGCTCGCCCTCGAGCAGATAGCCGCGCAGCAGATCCTGCAGCTCGGGGTCGCGATCGATCAGCCGGTCGACGACGCCCGGATAGCCGAGGAACGCGATCGGCACGAGCGTGACGTCGGGCCGGAGCTGCTCGGTCGCCTCGAGCTCCCAGTGACGGAACGCGGTCTGTGGCAGGTGCGCGATCACGACCGCGCGCGGTGGCAGCGAGCGGAACCGACGATCGTCGAAGTCGTCGGTCGCGTGGAACGCCGCCAGCGACGCGCGCGCGCGGCTCTGCTGCAGCTGCGCGAGCCCGAGCCCCGCCATCAGCAGCGCGAGCGCCGTCACGAGGTGGCGC
>JALYRN010000166.1 GCA_030855295.1 Myxococcota bacterium
ACCGCGAGCTGCACCGCGGTCGCGAGCGCGGTCGCCAGCCCGGCGCCCGCGATGCCGAGCGCGGGGATGCCGAGGGGCTCGTAGCCGAACGAGAGCGCGATCGCGATCGGGAGGTTCACGAGGTTCGCGACGATCACGGCGGCGATCAGTGAGCGCGTGTGGCCGTGCGCCTGGAGGTACGCGCGCGACGCCATCAGCGCGAGGAACGGCAGCAGGCTCGGCAGCCGCGCGTAGAGGTACGTGCGCGTGAGCTCGGCGACCTCGGGCGTGACCTCGAGGCGGTGGAGCTGCTCGCCGAGCGCGAGCACCGCGACCGACAGCGGCACCGTCACGAGCGCCGCGAGCCAGAGCCCTTGCCACAGCAGCCGCCGCGCGTTCCGCAGCTCGCCGGCGCCGACCGCCTGCGCGATCAGCGGGTCGAGCCCGAACATCAGCCCCATGCCGAAGATCGCGACCAGGAAGAAGATCGCGTTGCCCAGACCCGCCGCCGCGATCTCGGCGCCACCGAGGCGTCCGATGATCGCGATGTCGACCAGGCCGATCGCCATGTTCCCGAGGTTCGTCAGGACGAGCGGCGTCGCGAGCGCCGCGAGCGCGACGAGCTCCAGCTCGTAGAGGCGGCGCATGGGAGCGCGCAGGGGTAGGGGGGCGGAAGGGGCGGCGCAAGGCGGGGGCGTCGGGGGGAGTACGGGGGGATCGTGCTCGCGTGGGTGATCTCGAGTCCCCGCGGATGTGCTCGCGGGGGTGATCTCGAGATCGGGGTTCTTGCTGACCGTCGGGCTTCGGTGCGCACGCTCGCTCCAAGAGCGCCTGGCGGCGCTCGTCGCTCGCAGCAGTGATCGATTGGGTCTTGGTGGGCCGGCCCCACGTCTTGGGGTTTCGTTGCGCGGGGGTGATCTCGAGTCCCCGCGGATCTGCTCGTGGGGGTGATCTCGAGTCCCCGCGGATCATGCTGTGGGCGCGAGCTCGTGGTGGATCGACGGGTGTCGTCCGATCGTGCGACGCTGCTCGTGTATGCGGATCGCAGCTCTCGCAACGCTCGTGGTTTTCGTCGCGGTGCTCTCGGCGTGCGGGGCTCGGACGGGGATTCGGGGGAGCGAAGATCGGCCGGACGGCGGGGCGATGTTCGACGGGGGGCGGCGCGATGGCGGGCGCGATGGAGGGGGTGTCGAGCCGTGTCCGCCGTGCGACGACGGAGTGTTCTGCAACGGCGCCGAAGGATGCGCCGCGGACGGCTCGTGCATCCCGGGCGATCTGCCGAGCTGCGACGACGGCGTGGAGTGCACGATCGATCGCTGCGACGGCGCGCGCGACGTCTGCGTCAACGTCGCCGAGGAGCGCGACGAGGACGGCGATGGCGTGTCGGCGTGCGCGGGGGACTGCGACGATCGCGATCCCGGACGCCGGCCGGGCCTGGACGAGGTCTGCGACGGGATCGATCAGGACTGCGATGCTCGCTCGGACGAGGGCGTGCTCTCGATGTGCCTCGACTGTCGTCCCGGCTGCCGGCGCGTCGTCGTGCCGGGGATGGATGGCTGGGACGTCGAGGGCGGCGACGCTGCCGGCGTCGAGCGCGATCCGAGCGGCGCGCTGGTGCTCAGCACGTCTCGCACCGAGACCTACTTCGCGTGGATCGCGAACACGCAGTTCGCCACGATCTCGCGCCTCGACACCCGCGACGGAAGGCAGGCCGCGGAGTACGACTCGGTGCTGCGCGACGGGCGGAACGGCGCGCGAGCCCCCGGTGAGCAGTGCCTGACGGAGTCGCGCGGCGGCAACTGCCCGTCGCGCACCGCCGTCGATCTCCGGGGCGCCGTCTACGTCGCGAACCGCGCGTTCTTCTCGCAGGGAACGGTGACGAAGATCGCCGGGATCGAGAGCGACTGCATCGACCGCAACGGCAACGGCGTGATCGACACCTCGCGCGACGTCGATGGCGATGGCGTCATCGAGCGTACCGTTCGCGGCGAGTACCTCGGTCAGTCCGACGAGTGCCTGCTCTGGACGGTCGACGTCGGCGGCGTCGACGGCGTGCCGCGCGCGATCGCGGTCGACGCCTCGGGAACGATCTGGGTGGGCCTGCACAACGAGCGCCTCGCGGTGCAGCTCGATCCCAGCGACGGCCGGGTGCTGCGCACGGTCATGCTCCCGCCCACGACCTTCGGAGGGTTCCGGCCCTACGGCGCGGCCGCGGATGGCCGCGGCAACGTGTGGTTCGTCGAGTCGGTGTCGGGGAACATCGTGTCGGTGAGCGCATCGACGGGTCGGCTCGGCCGGCTCGACAGCACGACGAGCCGCCGGCGCGACTGCTCGGGCTCGTACGGCATCGCGATCGACTCCGAGGATCGCGTGTGGATCGCGGGCTTCCTGTGCCCCGTGGTGTTCCGCTTCGATCAGGACAGCGGCACCTGGCGCGAGTTCGATCTGCCGGACTCCGGCGTGACACGCGGCATCGCGGCCGACGCGGAGGGACGCATCTTCGTGGCGTCGTCGCACGAGTGGATCCGCTTCTTCCCCGGAGGCGCGATCGAGGCGAGCGAGCCGATCTCGCGCGTGACGATCTTCGATGCCGACGACGGAGGACGGCTGCGCATCTTCGGCACGCCGGAGCGCCCGCTGCCCGGCCGCGGCACGACCGGCGTCGGGCTCGACTCGGCGGGCTATGTTTGGTTGATCAACCAAGATTCGTCGACCGCGACGCGCGTCGATCCGGCGACCGGCATGGCGCGCGAGTTCGCGACCGGCATCGCGCCGTACACCTACTCGGACTTCACCGGCTACGCGCTGCGCACGTTCACCGCGCCGAACGGGTATCTGCGCACGATCGTGGCCGGCTGCGGGGTGGGCGCGACCGAGTGGGAGCAGGTGACGTGGAGCGCGAGCGTGCCCGCGGGGACGCGCGTGGAGCTGCGCGTGCGCACGGCCGACGCGGTGGTCGATCTCGCGAGCGCGACGTGGGTCGGCCCCTTCACCGCGCGACCGACCGAGCTGATGGCGATGCCCGGCCCGGTCGGGAGCGGACGTCATCTCGAGCTCGAGCTCCAGCTCTTCAGCGACGGCGGCGCGCGCTCGCCTGCGATCGACGACCTGACCATCCAGTACAACTGCCCGTGACGAGCCGCACGACGACGACGCGCGCGGTGGTGATCGAGCGTCCCGGTGAGGTCGACGTCCTGTCGCTCGCGGAGCGCGAGGTGCGGGCGCCCGGGCCCGGTGAGATCCTCGTGCGCGTCGAGGCCGCGGGACTGAACCGCGCCGACGTGCTGCAGCGCCGCGGGCGCTATCCGGCGCCCCCGGGCGCGCCGCCCGACGTGCCGGGCCTCGAGTACGCGGGGCACGTCGAGTCGATCGGCGCCGGCGTGCTCGACTGGCAGCCGCGCGAGCGCGTGATGGGCATCGTCGCGGGCGGCGGGATGTCGACGCACGTGGTGGTGCACGCGCGCGAGGCGATGCCGGTGCCGGCGTGCCTCTCGATCGAGGAGGCCGCCGCGATCCCCGAGGTGTTCCTCACGGCGTGGGACGCGCTCTTCCTACAGGCCGGCATGCGCGCCGGTCAGGTCGTGCTGCTGCACGCCGCCGGCAGCGGCATCGGGACCGCGGCGATGCAGCTCGCGCGCGCGGTGTCGGCGACGCCGGTCGGCACGTCACGGAGCGCCTCGAAGCTCGAGCGCTGCGCCGAGCTCGGGCTGGCGCACGCGATCGAGGTGCGCGCGAGCGGCGAGCCCGAGTTCGCGGCGGAGCTCGAGCGGCGCACCGGACGGCTCGCGGACGTGATCCTCGACACGGTCGGCGCGGCGTATCTCGCCGAGAACGTCCGCGCCCTGGCGCCGCAGGGGTCGATCGTCGTGATCGGTCTGCTCGGCGGCGCCAGCGCGACGCTCGCGCTCGGCGGGCTGCTCGCGAAGCGCGCGCGCATCCAGGGCACCGTGCTGCGCGCCCGCCCCCTCGAGCAGAAAGCGGCGCTCGCGCAGACGTTCGCGCGCGAGGCGCTCCCGCTCTTCGAGAGTGGCGTGCTGCGCCCGGTCATCGGCGAGGTGATGCCGATGCACGCGATCCAGGACGCGCACCGCGCGATGGAGACCGACGCGACCTTCGGCAAGATCGTGATGCGCTGGTAGCCCGCCGCGCGCCGCCGCCAGCCGGAGCGGACTTCGGGGCAGCGGTGCTACGCCTTCGTCCACGACACGATGCGCTCGATCGCGTCGACGACGCGCGCGCAGTGACGGCGTAGGAAGATCTCGTCGAGCGGCTGCTCCCGCGGGATCACCGCGACGCCCGCGAGCGCACGCGGTCCGTCGAAGTCGACATACGCCAGCCGCGCCGTCAGCTCCGCGTCGTCGCGGCCGAACACGCTGCCCGGCAGCAGCGCCACGCCGGTCTCCTCGAGGAGCCGCTCGCACATCGCCATGCTCGTCGTGATGCCGCGCGCCGCGAGCCGCTCCGCGATCGGTGCGAAGTCGGGGAACACGTAGAGCCCGCCGACCGGCTGCGTGCAGTGCAGCCCCGCCGCCGCGAGCCGCCGCGCGCACCACCGGCCCAGCGCCGCGAGCACGCGCCGCACCTGCGCGAGATATCGCTCGATGTCCTCGCCGCCCTCGAACGCGACGACCGCCCCGTGCTGCACCGGCGAGCTCGTCGACGTGTACGTCTCGCTCGCGACGCACGCCATCGCGTCGAGCAGCCCGCGCAGCTCCTGCGGGAACACGAACGCGCCGAGCCGCCAGCCGCCCGCCCCCATCCACTTCGAGATGCCGGTCGAGAGGATCGTCCCCTCGGGGTACCAGCGCGCGATCGACGCGTGCTGCCCCTTGTGGTGGAGCTCGCCGTAGATCTCGTCGGCGATCACGAGCACTCCGTACTTCTGCGCGACGCGCGCGAGCTCGCGCAGCTCTTCGGGGCGATACGTGAGGCCCGTCGGGTTGCTCGGATAGTTGAGCACCAGGGCGCGCGGACGATCGACGTCGGGCTCGCACGCCGCCGCGAGCACGTCGGGCCGCAGCAGATAGCCGTCCTGCCGCCGCGTCTGCAGCATCGTCACCTCGCGCCCGAGCACGCGCGCCTGCGGCACGTACGAGACCCAGGCCGGCGTCGGCACCAGCAGATCGCCGGAGTACGCGATCTGCAGCAGGAACATCAGCTGCTTGCTGCCAGGGCCGATCAGCACGTCGTCGCCGGTGCGATCGATCCCGAGCCGGCGCTCCACGTGCGCGGCGATCGCGCGCCGCAGCGCCGGCAGCCCCTTGGCCGGAAGGTAGTCCTTCTCGCCCGCGCTCCGGCGCAGCGCCTCGATCATCCGCTCGGGGATCGGGAACGGCGACTGACCGAGCACCAGCTTGTAGACCTCGTCGCCGCGCGCGCGCATCGCGTCGCAGCGCTCCGCGATCCGCGTCGCGGGCGAGACCATCATCCCGCGCACGTGCGGGGTCAGCGTCGAGTCGATCGGCCTCCTCATGAGGGCGCCGAGCATAGCAGCGACCGAGCGACGGAATGCGAAGAGCGCGGCTCCCCGTCGCCGGGCAGCGCGCGCTCTTCTGACGATCACGACCGACTCGATCAGTCGTTCAGCGCGCCGCCCTCGATCCACGAGCGGATCGTGGCGATCTCCGCGGCGCTGAGCGGTCCGCCCGAGAGCGGCATCAGCGAGCCGCAGCCCGCCGGCGGCGTGCCCGAGATCTTCACGACCAGGAACGACGCGTCGGGATCACCGGGCGTCACGCGCTCGAGCGGCGCCTCTGCCTCGGTGCACATCGCGAGGCTCCGCTCGCGGTCCGGCCCGACCAGCGCCGCGTGCGCGGTCGCCGCCGAGTTGAACGTGAGCCCACCCGAGCCGCCCCCGTGACACGACACGCAGCGCGCCATCAGGATCGGCCACACGTCGGTCGAGAACGACGCGGCCGGCGGCCCACCGTCGTCCATCATCACGCTGGCGTCGTCCATCATCACGCCGCCGTCCTCGTCCGTCGCGGCGTCGTCACCGACGGTCGCGTCGTCCGGCGTGCTCGAGTCCACCGGCAGCGTGCTCGAGTCGACCGGTGCTCCCGAGTCGCGCGTCCCCGCGTCGCTCCCCGTCATCGGCTCGGGGTCGCCGCATCCCACGATCGTCAGCGCGCACGCGCAGAGTACCAAGCTCCAGTTCCGCATCTCCCGTTCCTCCCGCTCTCAAGAGCGACGCGAGCATAGCGACCCATCCGCGCTTGGCCACGCAATCTCGTGCAACGATCCTCGGGGGCGCTCGGCCCCGGTCCGCGAGGAACATCGGGGGCTCCAGACGTCGGCGCGCCGAGCGCTCCGCGCGCCGATCGCGCTCGCGCGAACCTCACTTCGAGAGGCGATTCGCGTCGTCGCTCCGCTCGGCTCGACACCCCCGTCCGCGGCCCGTGCCTTGCGATACGCGCGCGCATGTCAGCTCGCCGTGCGCTCCCACCTCTGGCGCTCCTGGTCGCGGTCGTACTACCCGCGCTCCCGGGATGTCAGGGCGATCTGATCGGAGGCCCCGCGCGCCCCAGCGGGTTCGAGGAGCCCGAGTGTCGCGGCAACAGCTGCGTCGAGCTGCCCTCGCCGTCGTCGCGCTTCCCACGCCTGAGCCACGCGCAGTACGAGAACACCGTCCGCGATCTCCTGCGCTTGGATGCGCCGAGCGGCGTCACGTCGACGTACCTCGGCGACGCGACCTCGACGACGTTCGACAACAACGGCAACGAGCTCTACGTCGGCGAGGCGCTCTGGGGCGACTACCAGCGCGGCGCCGAGACGCTCGCCGAGCAGGTCACGACCGATCCCGCGGCGCTCGCGCGCATCGTGCCCGACGGCGCGAGCGGTGATGCGCGGCTCTTCGTCGAAGGCTTCGGCCTGCGCGCGCACCGGCGCCCGCTGACGAGCGCCGAGATCGACGCGTACGTCGCGATCTTCGCCCGCGCTGCGGTCGCCTATCCCGAGATGGACGCCTTCGCGGGCGGCGCTCGCATGGTGCTCGAGGCGATCCTGCAGTCGCCGCACTTCCTCTATCGCGTCGAGCTCTCGAGCGACGCGGGCGGCGGCGCGAGCATCCCGCTGAACAGCTACGAGATGGCCTCGCGTCTCTCGTATGCGCTCTGGGACACGATGCCCGACGACGAGCTCTTCGCGGCGGCCGCGGCGGACCAGCTCGTCTCGCTCGAAGGCGTGCGGCCCCAGGCGGCGCGGATGCTCGAGAGCGACAAGGCCGAGGACACCGTCGCGTCGTTCCACTACCAGCTGCTCGACATGCACAAGTACGCGGACGTCACGCGCTCGACGATGCTCTTCCCGGAGTTCACCGACGCGCTGCGCCAGTCGATGGTCGACGAGACGCAGTCGTTCGTGCACCACGTCGTGTTCGCCGAGGACGGCGGCTTCGAGCGGCTCCTGACGGCGCCGTACACCTTCGTCGACGCCGATCTCGCCGCCGTGTACGGGCTCGAGGGCACGTACGACGAGTCGATGGAGCGCGTCGAGCTCGATCCCGCGCAACGCGCCGGCATCCTCACGCAGATCGGCTATCTCGCGGCCAACGCCTCGTCGACCGATCCCGATGCGATCCATCGCGGCGTCTTCGTGAACCACCGGATCCTGTGCGCGCCGCTGCCGCCGCCGCCGATGATCGTGCCGCCGCTGCCCGCGGACGACTCGGGGATGCTGACGATGAGGCAGCGCATCGATCTCCACACGGGTCCCGGCACCTGCGGCGCGGGCTGCCACAGCACGATGATCAACCCGATCGGCTTCGCGTTCGAGCACTACGACGCGCTCGGTCGCTGGCGCGACGAGGATCGCGGGATCGCCGTCGACGCCGCGTCCGAGTACGTCTTCGGTGCGGCGACGGTCGAGTACGCCGACGCGGTCGAGCTCGCCGGCGTCGTCGCCGAGCAGCCGATGGCGCATAGCTGCTACGTGCGGCACTGGCTCGAGTACGCCTACGGCCGCGCACCGTCGCGGCGCGACGCGCAGCTGATCGCGCGCATCGGCGCGGCGTCGCTCGCGGAGAACCTCTCGGTGCGCGAGATCCTGGTCGAGCTCGTCATCAGCGACGCGTTCCGCACCCGTTCCACGACTGAGCTGGAGGACGAGCTCTGATGTCTCTCAATCGCCGCAAGTTCTTGATCGGCGCCGGCGGCATCGCGGTGGCGCTGCCGCTGCTCGAGTCGTCGATGGGTCGTCGCGCGCTCGCGGGCGAGGACACGCGCGCGCGCTTCTCGGTGTTCGTGCGCGCCGGCAACGGCGTCGCGCAGCGGTCGGGCGACGAGCCCGAGCAGTTCTGGCCGCGCACGACGGGCACGCTGACGACCGCGGCGATGCGGGACCTCGACGCCGACCGCGCGACGACCGAGCTCGCCGACTACGCGAGCCGCCTGAACCTCGTGAAGGGGATCAACCGCCCCTTCGGCACGCCGCGCTGCGGGCACGCGGAGTCGATCCCGCAGTGTCTGACGTCGGCGCGCTGCAGCGAGGGCGTCTCGAACGAGCCGATGTCGCAGGGCGTGTCCGCCGACTGGGTGATCGCGCGCGCGATGAACCCCGAGGGCCGCGAGCCGCTCACGCTGATGTCGGGCGGGAGCTCGGCGTACATCGCGGAGGCGCTCTCGTGGAGCGCGCCCAACTCGCGGACGAACGCCGAGCGCTCTCCGATGAACGCGTACATGCGCATGATGGGGCTCTCCTCCGCGCCGCCGGAGATCCAGATCCGGATCGCGGAGCGGCGCATGAGCGTCAACGATCTGGTGCGCGATCAGATGAGCTCGCTGCTCGGTAGCAGCACGATCAGCTCGCGCGATCGCATGCGCCTGCAGCAGCACTCCGACGCGATCCGCGACACCGAGATCCGCATGAGCTGCGATCTCGACCCCGAGATCGCGACCGCGATGGCCGCGATCGACAACCCGACCGCGAACGACGTCCGCGTCGAGGTGGTGCGCCGTCACATGGAGCTGATCGCGTTCGCGTTCAGCTGCGATCTCAACCGCGTCGCGACGCTGCAGGTCGGCGACGGCAACGACGGCACGCAGTACGACATCGGCGGCACGCGCCTGCCGCGCTTCCACTGGATCTCGCACCGCATCTACTCCGACGGCGGCGAGGGCGAGCCGATCCCGGACGCGGTCACGCTGCACCACCAGATCGACCGGCTGCAGCTGCAGATGTTCAGGCACCTGCTCGATCAGCTCGACAGCTATCCGTCGGCGTACGGCGGCACGCTGCTCGACGACTCGGTCGCAGTCTGGCTCAACGATCTCGGCAACGGCCCGCCGCACGGCGGCAGCAACGTGCCGTGGCTCCTCGCGGGCAGCGCCGGCGGCTTCCTACGCACCGGTCAGTTCGTCGACGCCGGCGGCGTGACGATCAACCGCGTGCTCAACACGATCATGAGCGCGGTCGGCGTCCGCAAGGACGACGGCACGTACGTCGACGACTTCGGCGACTCCGGCCTGACCGGCGGGCTGATCGACCAGATCGTCGCGACCTGACGGGACGCCCGACCGCGCGGCGATCGATCGGCTCGCCCGCTCCGGTCGCTTCCGTCCGCGCGCCGATTGATCGGCTCGCCCGCTCCGGTCGCTTCCGTCCGCGCGCGCAGCGCGCTCCCGTACGCGCCCTCCGGGGCGAGCACTCCTGCAGGGATCACGCGTTCGGGCCGAACGCCGTGATCAGGTAGCCGCCCGACTTCTCGTCGAAGTGCGCGTCGAGCTGGCCGCGACGCACGGCGTCCTCGATCAGATCGTTGAACGTGCGGTAGCCGTGGAAGCGCTCGGAGAAGTTCGGGCGCTTCCGCTTGAGCGTCTGCTTGACCATCGAGCCCCAGAGCGCGCCTTCGCGATCCTGGAAGAGCGCCTCGACGATCTCGAGCACCATCTCGAGCGCCTCGAGCTGCCGCTGCTCCTCCGTCTTCTCGCCCTCGCCGTTCGTGACCGGCAGGCTCGCGCCACTGGTCGCGACCGCCATCGCCGGCGCCGGGGCCGCGGCTGTCGAGGTCGCCGAAGGTGCCGCGGCGGTCGCGACGCGCGGCTGCGTGTCGTCGGGGCGCGAG
>JALYRN010000984.1 GCA_030855295.1 Myxococcota bacterium
GTGCTGCGCTGCCCGAGCGCCACCGCCGCGATCAGCAGCGTGTTCACCCAGAGGACGCCGAGCGCCAGCGCGCCCAGCCACTCGTACGGGATCGGACCCAACAGCAGATCCATCACGCGCCGCGCTCAGTCCACGAACGCCGCGGCCTCGACCTCGGCGCGCCGCGCCTCGCGCGAGGGCAGCTCGATGCTCCGCTCGCCGTCCTGACCGAGCCGTACGCGCTCCGTGCTCGCGCGCTCGGTGGCGGCCACGTCGCGCTCTTCCGGCCGCGAGAAGCGCAGCACGAACGTGCGCAGCAGGTACGCGGTCATGCTCGGCTCGTCGAGCGCGGGATCGATGCGGCCCGCGCACTCCTTGCGGTGCACCTCGTCGAGCACCGACCAGTGCAGACCAGCACGGTTGTGATGGATCGTGTGGTAGCCGTTGTTGCACATGATCCAGTTGAAGACGCGACCGACGAAGTTGCGCGAGTGGTTCCACTCGCTGCCGGTGTCGCAGCCGTCGTGCTGGATGAGGTTGATGCGGAGGATGCCGCGCGCGCCCCAGAGCTGCGGGATCACGAGAAAGAACAGCGCCGTCCAGAAGTCGTACGCGAGCAGCGCGGCGGTCAGCCCGAACGCGACGATCTGCTCGAGCACGTACTGACGGCGGAAGTCACGCTGGCGCGTGATCTTCGCCCATCGAGACACGCCGGCGAAGGTGTTCGGCCCGGCGACGTTCGGGAAGTGGATCAGGTTGAGCAGGTGCCAGCGGAACGCGACGCCCTCGCCGGTGACCCAGTGGGGATCGGCCCAGTCCGGCTGACCGTCGTCGTCGAAGTGGTGGTGCACCAGGTTGTGCGACGCGATGTTGGCGCTCGCCGCGTAGAGGTTGCCGAAGCTGAGCACCGCGCGGAACGCACGGTTGAGGGTCTTGCTCTTGAAGATCCCCTTGTGCAGGTGGTTGTGGATCACCACCGCGTTGAGGAACGAGAAGTAGCAGGCGAGCAGCAGGAACAGGACGTTCCGGCACGCGGGCACGAAGTACATCGAGCCGAGCAGCGCCCAGTAGATCGCCACGATCGCGACCTGCCTGCGATCGGCGCGGTGGTGCAGGAGCGACGTCTCCTCCGGGCGGCGCGCCCGCGCGCCCGGAGCGCTCCGGGAGGCGGTCGTCCCGAGCCCGCTCTCGGCTGCTCCTGCTGCCAGCGTGCTGACGGCGCGCATCGCGTTGCCTCAGGCAGCAGCCTCGACGTCGCCGGGCTCGCGCTCGTCGTCGACGTCGGCCGCGTCGGCCGCGCGAGCACGCTTCGGCATGTTCATCGGGTTGAACAGCATCGCCATCTTGTGGTGATTGCCATGATAGAAAATCCCGAAGAACATCCGGTTCAGGAGCCAGAAGATCCCGGTGTCGATGTTCGTGGGCTCGATCTTCTGATCGGCGGTGTGCGCGTTGTGCCCCGCCCAGTTGAAGAAGACGACGAAGAGCGCCGCGAACGTGAACGACGGCAGGAACACCACGAAGAAGAGCGGCGCGCCGAGCACCGCGAGCCACGCGAGCGCGACCGCGACGCCGCTCACGAAGGAGAGGCGCGAGCGCCAGCGCTCGTAGCGGCGCGTCTCGGGCGTGTCCCCGTGGACCTCGAAGTACTGCTGTTGCAGCTGACGCTCCACGTTGATGAGCGTGTCGAAGACGTAGCGCCAGTAGTGCCGCGTCGCGGGATGGGGATCGAGCGCCGGGTCGTCGGTGTGGCGGTGGTGGCGACGATGCACGATCTCCCACGACGCGAACTTCGTCAGCACGATCACCCCGCAGATCTCGCCGACGATTCGGTTGATCGGCTTGGGGAAATTGCCGTGCGAGGCGTTGTGGATGAACACGTGCGCCAGGATCGCGAAGTACGTCGCGATCGGCAGGATCGCGAGCTGCCACCACGCGAGCTCGGTCGCGGGCGCCGTGTACCCGATCGCCTGGAGAGCGAGGATCAGCGCGAGCGCGCCGGTCAGGAACAGCGAGTCGTACACGACGTAGAATCGCGCCGACCGTTTGAATTGGGCGAACGGCAGCGACGTCAGCGAGGTGGCGATGGCGTTCACGGCGACTGGCTCCTCGATGCTGTTCGTACGCGCCCGCGGTGGTCGGCGGGCGGTGGTACGCGGGCGAGCGCACGACGGACCGGTGCGCGGGTCTCATCCCCCGGATCATCTTGCGATGACCGGCGCCGGGACTAGCACATCCGGTTCCGCGCGTCACGTATCCGAAAGCACGGCGGAATCAGGCGATCCCGGCGTCGACACCATGGAGGTGTGCACCCTCGTTCTCGATCTGGGCGCCTCTTTCACACCAGCTCTGTGCCGACCTGGCGCGCCGTCGTCCGAGAGAGCGCCGTCACTCGAGGATACGGAGCAGCTCCACGTCGAACACCAGCGTGCCCTGCGGTCCGGGCCGGCCCTCGTACGCGAGGTTCGCCGGGATCCAGAAGCGGCGCTTCTCGCCCTCGACCATCAGCTGCACGCCCTCGGTCCAGCCGGGGATCACGCGGTTCAGCGGGAACTGCGCGGGCGCGCCGCGGGTGACCGAGCTGTCGAACATCTCGCCGTCGGTGGTCCAGCCGCTGTAGTGGACCTCGACGCGATCGGTGGCCGCGGGATGGCGGGTGCCGGTGCCCGGACGCAGCACGCGCGACGCGAGCCCCGATTCGGTGCGCGCCGCGCTTCGCGGGGCGGCCGCGACGTCCTCGGGAACGGTCGGCGCGACGGGCGCCTCGGCGATGTCGAGCAGCTCCACGTCGAACACGAGCGTGCCCTGCGGCCCGGGACGGCCCTCGTACGCGAGGCCACCCGGGATCCAGAAGCGACGCTTCTCGCCCTCGACCATCAGCTGCACGCCCTCCGTCCAGCCGGGGATCACACGATCGAGCGGGAACGTGGCGGGCTCGCCGCGGGTGACCGAGCTGTCGAACATGCGGCCATCGGTGGTCCAGCCGGTGTAGTGCACGGTGACGCGATCGCTCGGGCCCGGGTGGGCGGTGCCGGTGCCGGGGCGGACGACCTTCGAGGCGAGCCCGCTCGCGG
>JALYRN010000167.1 GCA_030855295.1 Myxococcota bacterium
CGCTTCGCGCGCGGACGGAAGCGCCCGGAGCGGGCGAGCCGATTTTTAGACAGCCTTTGAGCCGGCAGGAGTGCTCGCTCCGGAGTGGGCGAGCCCGTTTCGGGGCTCGACTACTCGGCGAACGAGAGGCCGACCTGCGGCGAGATCCACGCGATCGGATCCGCGAACGCATCCATCCCGAGCGCGCCCTCGACCGAGACGCCGGCCTCGACGGCGATCCACGGCGCGAGCACGAGCTGCGCCGCGAGCAGCACGCGACCGTACGCCGTCGCGACCATGCCCGCGTCGAGCTGCGCGAGGAACACCCCCGCGGCGAGCCCGATCACCGGCGCGACGATCGACCCGACGTCGATCGTCCACCGGCCCTGGACGCCTCCCCGATACATCGCGAGCGCGCGCGAATTCTCGGACACGAACGCGTTCACCCCGCCGACGAGCCCGATCGTGATCCCGTGCTCGAGCTCGTAGCCGACGCGCCCCTCGACGCCGCCGCCGGGGTTCAGATACGCGAGCGTGCGCCCGCTCGTCTCGCGCACGTCCCCGAGCAGGATCGGCACGATCGCGCTGAAGCCCCAGGTGAGCGCGCGCCCTCGCGCGATCACCGAGCGCTCGTCCCGAGCCTCGGCGTCGTCAGCGCGCGCGATGCTGCTGCACGCGAGCACGCACGAGAACGACAGCGCGACGAGCGCGCGTGCGCTCGTCATGCGCCCAGCGTCCTCGCGGTCGAGTCGACGAACGAGAGCGCGACGCGGCGCTGGTGCGGCGTCAGCTCCGCGCTGCACTCCACCACCGTGCGCGCGCGTCCGAGGAACAGCATCGCGTCCGCGACGTCGCACGCGTCCGGCAGCGCCGCGATGTCGGCGACGAGCCGCGTCCGCAGGATCGGCACCGACGCGAGCGCCGCGATCGCGCGGTGGATCGCGCGGCTCGCCTCGATGCGCCGCAGCAGCCCGCGCCGGACGACCACGTCGCAGACGAGGTGCCGCACTGGCTCGCCGCGATCGCGCTCGTCGAGCGCGACAGCCTCCCCGCACTTCACGCAGATCCCGTCGCGCGCCGGCGGGACCGGCGGGGGTGGACGCCGATCGGGCCAGCCCGTTCCTCTTCGCTCGAAGCCGCCCATCGCATCGATCATAGCCGCGGTGACGGGTGGATCACATCCCCAGCGCCGCGACGAGCTTGCCGGGGTTCATCACGCCGTTCGGATCGAGCTTCGCTTTCGCTGCGCCGAGCAGGTCCATCCCGAGCACGCCCTTCTCCGCCGCGAGCCAGTGCGCATGATCGATCCCGACGCCGTGATGATGGCTGATCGTTCCGCAGTTCTCGCTGATCGCGCGCGACGCCGCTTCCTTGATCGCGCGCCACTGCGCGATCTCGCCCTCGAGCCCGCCCTCGAGAGCGCGCGCGAAGACGTACGTGAAGTAGAGGCTCGCGCCGTCGAGGTACGAGTGCGACACGTGCGCCATCACGACGCCGCGCCGTCCGTCCGCCGCCATCGCGGTCGTCAGCGCCTCACGCACCGCGCGATAGAGCCGCGGCACGTTCGTCCACTCCGTGCTCGTCTCGAGCGTGTCGACGCCGACGCCGTGATCCATCATCGGATCGCGCAGATAAGGCATCTCGAAGCGGCGCTTCCACCACGCGCGCCCCGGGCTCTCGCCGACGAACAGCCCGCCCGCGCGGGTCGCGATCGCCAGCGCACGCCGGAACCCGCTCTGCACCTGCCGCGGTCCGCCCTCGAACGCGATCATCATCACGCACTTGTCCGCGAACCCCGCGAACGAGAGCGCCTTCTCGGCGAGCTTGGTCGCACCTCCGCTCGGCTCGAGCGCGCCTCGGAACTCGCCGAAGAAGCGCGTCTCGTCGGCATCGCTCAGGCGGATCATCGCCGCGCCGACCTCGCCCTGCACCAGCTGACGCACCGCGGCCGCGCCGCTCTCGAAGTCGCGGAACACGAACGCCCCGATCCGGCGCGCCTCCGCCACCGGGTGGATCTTCACGGTCGCCTCGGTGATCACACCGAGCGCGCCCTCCGACCCCGCGACGATGTGGTTGAGGTTCGGCCCCGCCGCCGACGACGGGAACGCGAGCGTTCGCCACTCGCCGCGCGGCGTCGCGACCCTCGCTGCCACCAGGAACTTGTCCGCGGTGCCGTAGCGGTTCGACATCTGCCCCGCGCCGCGTGCCGCGATCCATCCGCCGAGCGTCGAGAACTCGAACGACTGCGGATAGTGCCCGAGCGTGAACCCACGCGCCGCGAGCTCCTCCTCCAGCACCGGCCCGTAGATCCCGCTCTGCGCGGTCGCGGTGTGCGACAGCGCGTCGACCTCGAGCAGCTGATCCATGCGCGTGGTGTCGAGCGTCACGACGCCGACCTGTCCCTCGGCGCTGCGCGCCTCGACCCCGCCGACCACGCTCGAGCCTCCCCCGAAGGGCACCACCGCGATGCGCTCGCGATCGCAGAACGACAGCACGTCGAGCACCTCGCGAGGGCTCTCCGGATAGACGACCGCGTCGGGCGCGGTGTGCAGGTGCCCGCGCCGGAGCCGCACCATGTCGTGATAGCTGCGCCCGAGCGCGTGGAACGATCGCTCGTACGCGTCGGTGCGCACGCGGTCGGGCGACGTGATCGCGCCGAGCCCCTCGATCATCCCATGCGACAGCTTCCCCGCCGGCAGATCGACGCGATCGAGGGAGACTGGAGGCGTCGACGGCAGCGACTCGAGCCCGACGGCCGTGCGCACGAACTCCCAGACCTCGCGATCACGACCCTTCGTGTCGAACGACACGTCGCGCGATCCCCAGCCGTTCCAGCGCAGCTTCTCTCGTGCGTATCGCATCGTCTCCCCTTCGCCGGTCATCCCGGGTCGTGCTTGCTCCCGCCGCGCGGCAGGGCCGGAGCAGCCCGCGCGTGGCGGGCATCCCGCTCCGCCGCCGCGCACAGCGCCGCCGCTCTCTTCTTCGCCACCTCGGCGATCCGCGCGAGCGGGATCTGCACCGGGCAGAGGCGCTCGATGGCGACGAGATCGCCGCGCTCCAGCTGCGCGAGCGGCGTCGCGAGCGCATCCCAGTCGGGCAGCGACCGCGACTGCGAGAGCACGAGCTCGCTCGGTCCCCGCAGGGCGGTCCGCGAGATCTCCGAGTACGCCCCGAAGTGCGCGTCGCACACACCACACGCGATGCACCGCGACATCGCGGCGACCGCGTCTTTCTCGTCGCGATCGAGCGCGAAGAGCCCCTCGCGCCCGTAGCTCGCCTCGACCCGGAGCAGCCCGCGCTGCGGCAGCAGCAGGCGCGCGAGGAGCCTCCGAGCGAAGTACCAGCCGAGGCGAAAGAACGAGACCGGGCTCACGGGCGCCGAAGGTGCCGGTGCGGCATGCTTGACGCAAGGGCCTCCTGACCTAGATTCGGGGCTCGCTCCATCAGAGTGACAACGCTCTTGCGCGTCTCGTGTGCCGTTGCGGCACGCGGGACAGGCGCCAAGGAGACACAATCACATGATCCCGGTCCCGCACAGCTCGAAGGCATCCTCGGTCGTCCGCTACTCGGAGGCCAATGTTCCGACCGAGCACGGGACGTTCCGCGTCGTCGTGTACCGCGAAGATCTCGGTCGCGCCGGGTTCCACGATCACGTCGCGGTCGTCAAAGGCGACGTGCGCGGCGACGAGGTCCTGGTGCGGGTCCACAGCGAGTGCATGACCGGCGAGGTCCTGCACTCGATGAAGTGCGACTGCCGCGAGCAGCTCGACTTCGCCCTCCAGCGCGTGGCCGCCGAGGGCCGCGGGGCCGTGCTCTACCTTCGTCAGGAGGGCCGCGGGATCGGCCTCGGCGACAAGATCCGCGCGTACGCGCTGCAAGAGCGCGGCGTCGACACCGTCGACGCGAATCGCATGCTCGGCCTGCCCGACGACTCGCGCAGCTACGACGTCGCGGCGTTCATGTGCGCCGATCTCGGGATCCGCTCGCTCGCGCTCCTCACGAACAACCCGCTGAAGGTCTCGCATCTGCGCGCCGAGGGCGTGCCGGTCGTGCGCCGCGTGCCCGTGCACATCGAGCCGAACGAGCACAACCGCGGCTATCTGATCGCGAAGACGCGGCGCATGGGCCACCACTTCGACCTCGCGGAGCTGATCCGCTCGCCGGGCGTCGAGATCGTGCAGGTCGAGACCGCCGACGGCGAGCCGTCCTCCACGATCGAGGCCGACGATGCGGTCGCCGACGACACGAACGTCCGCTCGCTCCGCGATCGCTGAAGCGCTCAATTGCTGTCTAGAAATCGGCTCGCCCGCTCCGGGCGCTTCCGTCCGCGCGCGGAGCGCGCTCCCGTGCGCGCCCTCCGGGGCGAGCACTCCTGTGGACTCAATTGGACGGCGGGGTCGATCCACCCGAGGGCGAGGGCGACGAGAGCTGCGCGAGCAGCGTCACGAGCGCGTCGCTGACGCGCGCGACGCGTCCCGGCACGCTCGCGGTCTCGAGGATCGTCTGTCGCGTCGCCGCATCGTGCACCCATCGATCGGCGAGCCGATCGACGACGCGCCCGGCAGGCCCCGTCACCTCCAGGGGATCGGCGGTTCCGCGGCCGCTCGCGCGCTCGAGCATCGCCAGCGACGAGGCCGTGGCGAGCACCGGCTCGATCGCACGGCGCAGCGCCGGCTCGTCCTCGCCGTCCTCGTCGTCCAGCAGGGTCGCGCGCGCGACGCGGTACGCGCGATCGAGATCGGTACGCTCCTCGAGGCGCGCGCGGCAGAGCCCGCGGAGCACCAGATCGAACGTGCCGTCCGGGTTCTTGCGATGCGCGACGATGCGCCCGACGCCCGCGATCGGGCGGATCGCGGGGCTGCGCTCGTAGTCGCGCTCCCAGCCGGGCTGCAGCATCGCCATCGCGATCGCGCGCGGACCGTGGTCGATGCAGTCCTGCATCATCGCCCGGTAGCGCGGCTCGAAGAGGTGCAGCGGGAGCACGCCACCGGGCAGGAGCACGACGCGCGGCAGCGGGAACACCGCGATCGCCTCGAGCTCCTCGAGGCTCAGGGGCTCGAGCTCACGCTCGTTCGGCGCCAGGGCCATCGGCTGCTCCGCTGCGCGAGATCCCAGGAAGCGAGAGCGCGACGGCCGCCGACATCTCCTGCCGCGCCGCCGCGTCCCGCGCCATCGACCCCGCGAACGCCGACGTCACCGCGCGCGCACCGTGCTGGCGCACACCTCGCGCCGTCACGCACGCCTGCGAGAGGTCGACGATCGCCCCTGCCCCCCGCGCTCCGAGATGCTCGACGAGCGCGTCGGCGATGCGCTGCCCGAGATCCTCCTGGAGGATCAGCCGCCGCGCGTAACAGTCGACGAGCCGCGCCAGCGCGCCGAGCCCGACGACGCGATCCCCCGGCAGATAGCCGACGTGGACGACACCGCTCGCAGGGAGCAGGTGGTGCGGGCACATCGTGGCGGTCGCGATCCCGGTGACGACGACGAGCCCGCTGGCCGCGGAGCCCGTCGATTCGCCCAGGATCTGCGCGGGATCCATCGCGTACCCGGCGAGGAGCTCGTGCGCGAACGCCTCCGCGACGCGACGACCCGTCTGTGCGAGCTCGGGATCGCTCGAGACCGGCACGCCCAGGGCGTCCAAGAGCTCCTCGACCGCGCGCGAGGCGCGATCGAGGTCCGCGCTCTTCCGGATCATCCGCCCGAGCCCCACAGCAGCCGCATCGCGCGCGGCAGGTCGGGGCGGTTCATCACGTCGCACCCGTCGCACTGCATCTTGAACTCGGGCGCGTCGCAGGTCTTGCACTCGCGGATGGTCGCCACCATCGACGCGAGCTCCTCGCGCAGCCGACGCAGCACCGCGATCTTCCTCTGCATGCACTCGATCTGCGACTCGAGCGCGGTCGCCATCTGCGTGCTCGCCTCCTCGGCCGTGCCGCAGCGGTCCTTGAGCTCGAACAGGCTCTTGATGTCCTGCAGCGAGAGCCCCGCCTCGCGCAGGTCCATGATCAGCTGGAGCTTCGAGAGCTGCTCCGGCTGATACATCCGGTGACCGCCCTCGCTGCGCGCGACCGGCTCGATCAGGCCTGCTTCCTCGTAGAAGCGGACCGTGCGGACCGTCGTCTCGCAGCCCCGCGCCATGTCCCCGCTCGACAGCTGGATCGCAAGCGCGAGCGCCTCGGCGCGCTCGCTGGCGCTGCCTTGGAGGGAGCTGCCACCGCTGCCGGAGCTGCCGCCGCCGCCGGAGCTGCCGCCGCCGCCGGAGCTGCCGCCGCTGCCGGAGCTGCCGTAGGCCGCGGCCCCGTTCGCCTTGGCACCGCACCCGCCGCCGGCACACGCCGCGGCCGGGCACCCGTTCTTCTCGGAGGAGGCGTCCGTCACCGCGGACGCGGAAGGCTTGTGGATGCCCTCGGGCAATGAAAATCTCCCGGGCGCACGAGGTCAGGCGCGATGTCGGGGTCGCGCGTTCACCGCGCTCGGCCCCCGGTCGGTATAGGTAGCACCCTCCCGGAGTGTCAAGCCATCGCCCAGGGGCGGTGCGCCGCGCAACCGCGACGACCTCGGCACGATAACCCGTCGCATGCGCCCGAGAACCACTCGGCGATGCCCGACGAGGAGGCCCTGATGTGCACCTGGACCCTGTCCTCTCTCCCGCGCTGCGGCCCTGCGATCGGCCCGGCCCGGTGACCGCCCGATCGAGCCGAGGCGCGCCCGATGCTTGCGGGTGCGGCGACCGTTTGTTTACTCTCCGCGGAGGTCGGCGATGAGCAGTGCGATCAAGCCCCCTGGCAGCGGACCCGTCGGAGGCGCTGGTGAGTCGCCCGAGAGCGGCGGCGCGCGACCTGTCGAGGGATCGTCCGAGGACTTCCGCGCCGAGCTCGACAAGGCCGGGGAGGCCAAGAGCGCCGGCGTCGACACCGCGACGGCTCCCGTGGAAGGCAGCCGAGCCGAGCTCGTGCGCTCTCTTGCGGCAGACATCCGCGCCGGCCGCATCGATCCCCAGCAGGCGGTGGATCGTCTGGTCGAGCGCACGCTCAGCTCGGGTGCGGCCGCATCGCTGCCCCCCGCGCGTCGCGCCGAGCTCGAGGCGCTGCTGCGCTCGACGCTCGAAGGCGATCCGACGCTCGAAGCGATGCAGAGGGATCTATCGCGTGGTCGCTGACTCGTCTCGTTCCTGGCGCCGTGATCTCCAGAACGTCGCTCTCCAGAACGTCGGGCTCCTCTCCGCCGCTTCGAGCATCGCGCTCGCGCTCGCGATCGCGATCGTCCTCCCGGCGGCCGCCGCTCGTGCGCAGGTCGACGAGGACGAAGGTGGAGCGGGCCCGCAGCGGATCGCTGCTCCCGCCGAAGCCGGCGCGAGCGCCGACGGGGTCGAGCAGCAGCGCGTGTACGTCATCTCCGTGCCGATGAGCGAAGGCCTCGATGCGGTCGCGCAGCGCGCCGGGGCAGCCGCTCGAGCGAGCCTTCGCCGCGTCGAGGGCGTCGAGTGGCGCCACGCCGATCAGCTCTTCCTCGGCTACGACGAGTCTGCGCTCGAGGTCCTGGGACGCGCGCGTGAGCGGCTCGACGCCGGTCGCCAGGCCTACCTCAACCTCGATCTGCCCGCCGCGATCGAGCAGCTGACCGGGGCCGTCGCCGACTTCGACGCCGCCGCCGCAGCCCTCGAGGACCCCGAGGATCTCGGTCAGGCGCTGCTCTTCCTCGGTGCCTCTCTGGCGTTCGAGGGGCGCGCACGCGACGCGCAGCGCGTGTTCGCCCGCCTGCACGTGCAGATGCCGCAGGTACAGCCCGACCCGAACACGTTCAACCCCGACATCATGGCGCGCTTCGAAGCGGCGCGGCCGCGCGATGCGCAGCGGCCCGAGGCGACGATCCGGATCGAGAGCGACCCGCCGGGCGCGATCGCGTATGTCGACTTCCTGGCCCGCGGCGTGACGCCGATCGACGTCGGTGGGCTCCACGGCGGTGAGCACGTGGTGCGCGTCACGCGCGCCGGGGCCACGCCGTTCGTGCAGACGATCACGGTCCGAGCGCGCGGCACGGAGTCGACCAGCGCATATCTCGTCGACAGCGATCGCACGGGCGGTCTCGCGGACACGCTCGCGCAGGTGCCCGAGGCCGATCCGTCGACGCTCACCGCGACGAGCCCGATCCGCCAGATCGCCGAGGTGCTCGAGCTCGACCGCATCGGCGTGATCCGCGTCGCTCCGGGGAGCTCGGACGAGCAGGTGGCGCTGGAGCTGCTGGTGTTCGACGTCGCGAGCGGACGACGGCTCGTGCGCGGCGCGGGCACGGCGCCCACGGGCGTCGGAGAGCTGGAGCGCGGCGTGGACCAGCTCGTCTCGGGCGCGCTCGAGGCGGCGCTGACGCAGCGTCAGCTCGGCGACGCGGAGCGGATCCCGGCCGCGCGGAGCGAGGGACCGGCGCCTGTGACGCCGCCGTCGGAGCCGTCGATCGCAGAACAGTGGTGGCTCTGGGCGATCGTGGGCGGCGTGGTCGTCGCGGTGGCGGTCGGCGTCGGCGTCGGCGTGGCGGTCTCGGAGCAGGGCCCCGGCGTCGGCAACGACCCGCAGGGCTACGTGGTGCTCGAGTTCTGACGAATGCGCTTCGTCGGCGAACGCTGGGTCGGAAGAGGTGCGTGCGCGCGAGTGATTCGCGCGCTCTTCGTCGGCGTCGCGATCGTCGTGGTCGGTGCGAGCGCGGCCGACGCCCTCGCGCAGGACGTCGAAGACGGCGCGGGAGCGAGCGTCACCGCGACCGCGATCATGCTGCTCGAGGGCGGCGCGACCGCGGCCCAGGGCGCGACCGTGTCGATCGGGCTGCGGCGCGGTCTGTCGGAGGTCGACGGCGTACGCTTCGTCCATCCCGTCGACGTGCTGTCTCCGACGCCGTTCGACGAGGAGGTCCAGTTCGCCATCGAGGAGCTGGAGCCGCTCAGCGATCAGGTCGCCAACGGCGACGCGCGCGACGCCTCGGCGCGGGCCGACGCGATCGTCGAGCTCTTCGAGCAGAACCTCGAGGCGGTGCGGCGCGAGCAGCTGATCGACGCGCACATGATCGCCGCGGTCGCGCGCTGCCGGACGAGGCGCGCGCGGGAGTGCGAGGCCGAGTTCGCGCGCGTGCTCGTGTTCCGAGAGGGGCACGACTACGACACGTCGCGCTATCCCGAGGAGTACGCGGACGTCTTCGCGCGCGTCCGCTCGCGGACGCTCTCGGGCGCCCGCGGGACGCTCGTGGTGGAGACCGAGCCCGAGGGGGCCGAGATCTACGTCGACGGCCGGAGCTACGGCCCGTCGCCAGCGCGCGTCGACGGACTGCTGGTCGGCGATCACTACGTCACGATCAAGCACCTCGGGTACGAGCGGATCATCCGTCGCGCCGCGCTCGACGGCACCGAGACGACCGTGCGCTACGACCTGCAGCCGAACGAGCGATCGCAGCTGGTCGCCTCCGAGGAGTTCCAGCGCGTCCTGCGAGGCGAGCTCGGCGAAGAGCGCGCCGGACAGAACCTGCGCAGCCTGGGGAACACGCTCGGTGCAGCGCAGGTGATCGTCGGGGTGGTCCGACCGATCGGCGAGAGCCAGGTGCACGTGCAGGTCTGGCTGTACGACATCCGCACTCGCTTCCTGCTCGCGACACGAGAGGGAACGATCACCACCGACGAGGCCGGCATGCTGACCGCGCGCCAGATGTCCGTGGACCTCTACCGCGGCGTCGACCTCGGCGGCGCGATCGCTGCGCCCGAGGAGGACGGCGTGGCGGGTGGCGAGCGTCAGCCCGAGCTCTGGGAGCAGTGGTGGTTCTGGACGGTGGTCGGCGTCGTCGTGGTCGCTGGCGGAGTGGGCATCGGCGCGGGGGTCGCGACGAGCGGTCCCGGCGTGCCCGACGGTTGGACGCGGATCGACGGCACGCTGCCCTGATCGCGTCGGCGCTCGCGCTGGCGTGTCTCGGCTGCGAGAGCGAGAGCACGCAGCCGCGTCGCTCGGCGCGGAGCGCGCCGCCCGCGGGCGCCCACGTCGAAGAGCTCGAGCCGGATG
>JALYRN010000985.1 GCA_030855295.1 Myxococcota bacterium
CTCGCGCAGGAGCCCGCGCCCGAGCCGGCGCCTGCGCCCGCCGAGGCCTCGCCCGACGAAGAGGCCGCGCCCGATCCCCACACCGCGGAGGCCCGCGCGCTCTTCGAGACCGGGCGTGCGCTCGCGGACGAGCACCGCTGGCAGGAGGCGCTCGAGCGCTTCCGTCGCTCGCTCGAGCTCGTCGATCGTCCCTCGACGCGCTTCAACCTCGGCGCGTCGCTCTACGCGCTCGAGCGCCACGCCGAGGCGATCTCCGAGCTCGAGCACTACCTCGCGAGCGCGGATCCGGCGCTCGAATCGGCGACGATCACGGAGGCGCGCACGATGCTCGATCAGGCGCGCGCGGCGATCGGCGAGCTCACGATCCATCTCTTGCCCGAGGACGCGACGGTGCGCGTCGACGGGCAGCCGCTCGAGGGCGGCGAGCGTCGCACGATCGCGCTCGATCCCGGACCGCACGTCCTGCGCGTCGACGCCGCCGATCACCGACCGCTGCTCGAGGAGATCCACGTCGCGCCCGGCGATCGCCTGCTGCGCGCCGCGCGCCTCGAGCCTCTTCCGCCACCGGCCCTGGTCTGCGCGCCGCGCGTCGACGCGAGCGCCGTGACCGAGCCGGATCGCGGCGTCGATCCGTGGGTGGTGGTGCTGACCGGCGCGCTCGCGGCGGCGCTGGTCGGTGCGGCGGTCGGCATCGGCTACGAGCTCTCGCGCGCCGAGGCGGCGCCCTCGGGCGGATCGTCGGGCGTGGTGCTCGCGTTCTGAGCGGAAGCCCGTCCTCCACTGGCGAGGACGTGAGGGACGGCGACCGGATCGGGGTGGCGCGATCTCGGGTCGATTTGCGCGATGATGCGGCGCATGACGCCCGTCGTCCGCAAGCCGCGTCGCCTCGCGCGCGGGGACACCGTGGCCGTCGTCTCGCCATCGTGGGGCGGACCGGCTGCGTTCCCGCACGTGCTCGAGGCGGGGCTCCGTGTGTTGCGGGAAGAGCTCGGCCTCCGCGTGCGCGAGTACCCGCACACGCGCGCTGCCGCCGCCTCTCCCGCCGAGCGCGCTGCCGATCTCCACGCCGCGTTCGCCGATCCGGACACGCGCGCAGTGATCGCTTCGATCGGCGGCGTCGACTCGGTGCGCTTGCTCCCGCTGCTCGACCCGAGCGTCTTCCGTGCGGACGACAAGATCCTGCTCGGCTACTCCGACACCACGACGCTGCTCACGTACGTGCACGTGCACACGGGCCTCGTGACGTTCCTCGGGCCGTCCGTGATGGCCGGCCTGGGCCAGGCGCGAGCGCTCCCGCCGGCGTTCGCCGAGCACGTGCGCGCCATGCTGTTCGACGCGCCGGCGAGCCATCGGTACCAGCCCTATGCCGCGTACTGCGAGGGCTACCTGCCGTGGAGCGACCCTGCGAACGCTGGGCAGGTCGCGCCGCTCCGGCCGCATCCGGGATGGCGCTGGGTGCAGGGCCGCGGGGTCGTGCGGGGGCGTCTGTTCGGCGGGTGCGCCGACACGCTCGAGTCGGTGAAGGGCACGCGCTTCTGGCCCGAGCCTTCGTTCTGGGCGGGGCGTGTGCTGGTGCTCGAGACATCGGAGGAGGCACCGCCTCCTCGCACCGTCGCGCGGTGGCTGCGCAACTACGGAGTGAGCGGCGTCTTCGATGTCGCAGCAGGGCTGCTGCTCGGTCGGCCGCGTGGTTACACCGACGCGCAGCGCGTCGAGCTCGCGGACGCCGCGCGTGCGATCGTCGCTGGGGAATTCGGGCGCACCGAGCTGCCGATCGTCGCGGACCTCGACTTCGGGCACACCGACCCGCAGTGGATCCTGCCGTTCGGCTGCGAGCTCGAGATCGACTGCGACGCGCGTACGCTGACGCTGCTCGAGCCGCCGACGCGTTGAGCGCGGTGCGCGGGAGCTCGCGCGTCATGGCGCGTTCTCACGGGTGGTGGGCGGCAGAGCGCGGACGGTTGCCGTCGAGCGCCGTCGCCGGCCGCGCTAGCCTCGAGCGATGATTCGATGTCTCGCCTCGCTGGCTTCGATCGCCGTCCTCGGCGCGTGTGGTGGCGAGAGCACGCCGAGCACGCCGGCGCGACCCGAGCCGTCGAGCGCAGCGGCCCCCGCATCGCCGACCCCGCCACCATTCGATCCCGCGGCGGCGAGCGTCGCCGCGGCGGCAGCGGTCCCCGAAGGCGATTCGCTCGCACACCTCGTCGATCCGGGCGGGCACTCCACCATCGTCGCGCGCGAGACGCGCGGCGCGCGCACGTTCGTGCTCACGCTGCGCGACGAGGTGGGCGCCGGCATCGACGCGCTCCCGAGTGGCAGCGAGGGCGACGCGCTGACCGAGGCGTTCGAGGACGAGGCGGTTGCCGGCTGCCCCGACGTGGCCTGCATGGCGCAGCTCGCGCCCAGCCTCGGGCTCCTCGCCGACGCCGCCGCGGGTCGAGGCGCGAGCTGGCACGTCGCGGTGCTCGAGGGCGGGCGCGTGATCGCGCGGCGGAGCCTCGTCGCGCTCACGGTGCACGACCCGAGCGCGTCCGGGACGATGCCGCCGACGATGCGCGTCGACGACCTCGACGGCGACGCTCGCCTCGAGGTGCTCGTGCAGGTGCCGGTCCGGCCGATCCGCGACGACTCGATGCTCACCGAGCACGTCGACGAGCACGGCAGAGTCGCGTTCGTGCTCGACGAGGCCGCGCTCGCGGTGCAGGCGCGGTGGACGTCGGAGCACTCGATGCTCGGGGGCGGCGAGTGGGAAGGAGACGACGAGGCCGCGACGTGGACCGAGGGGTGCTCGCGCGATCTCGACGAGATCGGCCCCGGCGGGCTCGTCCTCGCCGAGGCGTGCGAGCCTCGCTTCGATGCGCACGAGGTGCGGTGTCCCTACGAGGCCTCGCGCGATCGCTACGCGTGCCCCGCACGATTCGCGCAGGAGCTCTTCCGGCCGCTCGCTCCGGAGCACGTGCGGCACTACGTCGGGGAGGACGAGCCGGGACTGGCGCGCGCGCTCGGCGGGCTCGGCACGCGCGTCGAGCAGGTCCGCGCGCGAGCCCGGGC
>JALYRN010000986.1 GCA_030855295.1 Myxococcota bacterium
GCGCGCGCTCCCGTACGCGCCCTACGGGGCGAGCACTCCTCTAGGCCGCGCAGCGCGCGCTCCCGTGCGCGCCCTGCGGGGCGAGCACTCCTGTCGGGAGTCACCGGCGCATCAGCGCCGGCGGGACCCAGCCGCCGAACGCGCGCTCGAGCTCGAGGGCGACCGCGATGGTGCGGTGATCCTGGTGGTGGCGGCCGATCACCTGGCACCCGAGCGGCAGGCCCTCGGTGCCGAGGCCGAGTGGGACCTGGGTGCTCGGGAGCTCGACGACGTTGATGATCGCGGTGTAGCCCCAGTCGATCGGCGTCAGCATCGGCATCGCGTGCCGCGGCGCCGGGCGCGTGTACGTCGGGAACAGCATCACGCCGTCTCCGATGCGCTCGGCGAGCTCGCGCTTCAGCGCCTCGCCCTCGGCGAGCAGGCGATCGGTCTGGCCCGGCACCAGCTTCGGGAACGCCTCGATCGCCGCGAGCACGAGCGCGGGGAGGGTGTGCGCGCTCTTGCCGAGCGCGACCTTCATCAGCTCGGGGAGCACGGAGCGACGCTCGCCGCCGAAGAGCATCGACGAGAAGTCGTCGCCGCCCGCGGCGCTCATCATCGCCGACCAGATCAGCACCGAGCGCTTGAGCGCCGGGATCGTGACGCGCTCGATGCGCGCGCCGCGCGACTCGAGGTGCAGCGCCGCTCGCTCCTGCGCCGCGACGAGCTCTCGGTGCACTCGGTTCAGGCCGTTGCTCGCGACGTGCAGCACGCGCATGCCGTCGAGCGACACGTCGTCCGGCGAGCCGAGCTCGCAGGGGGCGCACTCCGGGCTCTCGGCGTCGGGGCCCGCGAGCGAGCACATCAGCGGCCAGAGATCCTCGGCGTGCCGCGCGAGCGGGCCGCTGCAGAGATAGCGCATCGCCGCGCCGCTCGGCATCGGCCACTGACCGGCGTTCGGCACGAGCCCGCCCGTGGGCTTGTGACCGAACACGCCATCGAAGAACGCGGGGAGACGGATCGAGCCGCCGATGTCGGCGCCCAGGCCGAAGGGCGCGATGCCCGCCGCGATCGCCGCGCCCTCGCCACCCGAGCTGCCGCCCGCGATGCGGCTCTGGTCGTACGGGTTGTTGCAGCGGCCGTAGACGCGGTTGTCGCTCTCCATCCACATCAGCAGCTCGGAGACGTTCGTCACGCCGAGCGGGATCGCGCCCATGTCGAGCATCCGGCGCACCGCGATCGCGTTCGTCGTGCTGACGATCTCGCGGCGCGAGACCAGCCCCGCGCTCAGCGGCATGCCCTCGAGCGCGAACGCTTCCTTGATCGTGCAGGGCACGCCGGCGAAGGGCGCGCTCGACGTGCTCCTCGTCGCGTCGGCGCGCCGTGCCTCCTCGAGCGCGCGATCCGCGCGCACGCGCACCACCGCGTTGATGCGTGGGTTGACGCGCGCGAGGTGCGCGAGATGCAGCGCGACGATCTCTTCGCTCGTCTTGTCGCCCTCGCGGATCGCGCGCGCGATGCGGGTGCCCGACCAGGTGAGCGGATCCTCGCGGACGGTGCGATCGGGCAGGGTCTCGGTGCGGGCGTCCATCGGGCTCCTGCCTTTCAGTCCGCGCAGGCGGCGTCGAGCGCGCCGGGGTCGGGCACGATGGGCATCTCGCCGCGCCCGAAGGTGCGCAGGAAGCAGCGATACTGCGCCTTCGGCGCGTCGGTCTGGAACATGGCCTCGTGGCCGTCCTCGACGCCGTCCTCGGGGTGCTGCGTGACGACCGCGGTCACGCGTGGCCCCGCGTCCGTGGCGAAGTTGCCGGAGGCCGGCAGCCCGATCGCCGCGCGCGCCCGCAGCGGCAGCAGCGCTTCGAGCGGCGTGTACGCGTCGAGCGCGGCCGTCGTCGCGTCGAGCCCCGGCCCGGCGAGATCGACCGCGAGCGAGAGCGAGAGCGCGTTCGCGATCGGCGGCAGGATGTAGTGATCGACGATCCCCTGGAACATCAGCACGTGGCGCGCACCGCCGAGCTCGGGCGCGTCGACGAGCAGGCGCGCATAGACCTGCGCGTCCGCCGACTCACCGGCCCACTGCAAGAGCCCGAGCGCAGGATCGTCGACCGTCAGCGTGCGCCGGATCGCGGTGTAGCGGAGCATCGCCTCGGCGGCGGGGCGCGTCGCGATCGGCTGCTCCTTGTGGACCACGTTCTCGATCCAGCTGCCGCCCGCGCCGCTGAGGATCAGCGCGCCGAAGCGCGGCTCGAACGCGGCCGCGAGCGGCGCGATCGAGGCGCCCATCGAGTGTCCCATCAGCGCGAGGCGCGAGGTGTCGAAGCGCACCAGGCCGTCGCCCGCCGCCGTCGTCAGCCCCGTGCACGACGACGCATCGAGGCTCACGGACTCGAGCGCGCGCGCGAGCAGCACGAGCTCGAGCGCGGACTGCCGCAGGTTGTCGCGCAGCGCAATCGGGTTCTGGATGTTGAAGACGAGGAATTGCTCGTCGCTCCCTGACGTGTTGCGCGAGCCGCCGTGCGGGCCCTCGACGCTCACGCCCGCGAACCCGACGCGCGCGAGCTCGAGCGCAGGGCCGCTGCCGGGCGCGATCGGCTCGCCGCTCGCGTCGCGCACCCCGCGATCGACCAGCGGGCGATCCCCGCCCGCGCCCGTGCGCACCAGCATCGTCGTGGGGAACCCGGCCGCCGGCATCTCGCCGCGCGGCACCGTGATCCAGAGGCGCGCGTCCTCTTCGTGCTGGAGCACCGGCGTGCCGGTCGAGTCGAGCGCCCAGCCGCCGCCCTCGGTCGAGTAGGGCGGCTCGCCCTGCTGGAACACCGGCATCGGCACGCTGCCCTCGAACACGCAGTAGGTGTCGAACACCTCGCGCGCGGTCAGCGCCGGCGCGAAGCGCACGTCGGTCGTCTCGACCGCGCGGCGCATCACCGCGAGCGGATCGCCGGTGCGGAAGGTCGTCATCCCGACGATGCGCTCGGGCGCGATGCCGAGCGTGCCGAGTGCGTCGATCGCGGTGACGAACGCGGCGTGCGCGGGCGCGCTCATGCCCGCCGGCGCGTGCCCGGCGGCGAGC
>JALYRN010000987.1 GCA_030855295.1 Myxococcota bacterium
GGTGACGGCAGAGCTCGACCGCGATGACGTCGGGCGCGGTCAGCGTCACGATCCCGGCGCTCTCTCCGTCGCGCGCGCGCGCCTCGACGTCGCCGACCCGCCGCTCGACCTCGCGCGCCAGCTCGACCAGCGCGCGCCCGGTCTCGGTCCACGTCACGTCGCCGCCCTGGCGATCGAAGGCGCGCAGCCCGTGCTCGGCCTCGAGCGCCTCCAGCCGCCGGTACACCGTCGAGACCGCCACCCCGAGCGCCCGCGCCGCCCGCGCGATCGACCCCGCACGCTCGATCGCGAGCAACACCCGCAGGTCGTCCCAGGGCACCGAGCGAGCCTATCAGCACCCGAACCAGGCGCGCCCGTGAACGACGGACGCCGCACCGGTCGCGCGCCAGCCGGCGCGCTGGCCGCAGGTCACGACTCCTCGAACCAATCGCCGTGGAAGCCGAAGGGAACGCGGTGCGGCAGGCGCACCCGGGCGATCGGTCCCGCGGTGATCGCGCTCGCGTCGAACACGACCAGCGACGAGTCGCCGCGCGCGCGGTCGTACGCGATCGTGAGCACGTAGCCGTCGTCTTCGCCGGGGCCCGCGGCGGCGAACACCGCCTCGTCGGGCTGCTCGGCGGGGCCGAGCTCGAAGAGCTCCGAGCTGCCGCGCGACAGATCGTACTTCACCAGCGCGTCGGGCCGCTTCGGGAGATCCGCCCGCTCCTGGTAGCCGAAGCGCAGCCCGTACGCGACGCGCGCCTGCGCGGTCTGCCGCCGCGCGTCGATGCGCGGGAACTCGAAGATCATGTCGTCGAGCGCGCTCTCCCGCGCGACGCCGGTCGCGAGATCGAGCGCCCACCGGTGCAGCGTCGGGATCGACGTCTCGTCGTCCGGACCGTCGGCCCACAGCGCGTCGTGGCGCGCAGCCTCGATGATCAGCTCGCCGCCGAGCTCGTAGGCGTTCAGCGAGTGGAAGACGTAGCAGGGGTCGACCTCGAACCAGCGCACCTCGCCGTCCGCCATCGCGTCGCGGCGCAGCACGCCGATGCGCGCGCCGAGCTCGGGGCGCCACGCGAAGGGCGAGCCGGTCGCCTCGATCTGGTCGAGCTCGAACGCGATCGGCAGGTCGAACACGATCGCGTGCTGCGCGCTCAGCTGGAAGTCGTGGATCATGCGCGCGCCGGGGATCTCGATGGTGCGGCCCGCGACGTAGCTGCCGTCCGCGCCGACGCGGTGGAGCGTGAGGAATGGCGGGAACGGCGAGTAGCCGATGAACCACATCTCGCCGGTCGCAGGATCGATCTTCGGATGCGCGCCCATCGCGCCGCTCAGCATCCCGCCGAAGTCGTGCTCACCGACGGTGCTCAGATCGCCCAGGCCGAGCTCCCACGGCTTGCCGCCCTCGTAGAGCGCGAGCGTGCGCCCCGCGTGACGCACCAGCGCGGTGTTCGCGTAGTTGCCGGTCAGCGCCTGGGTCGCGTCGCCGCCGCTCGAGCGCGCCGCGAGCGCGTGGGTCTGGATGTAGCGGCTCCGGTACCAGCGCGCATGGCCGCCCTCGAGACGGAGACCGTGCAGCATCGCGTCGCCGAAGAACCAGTTGAACGACGCGCCGGTGATCGGGTTCGGTCCGTTCCTCAGGAACACGCCGCGCAGCTCGGGCGGCAGCGCGCCCTCGATCGCGAGGTCGACGGCGTCGGACTCGCCGTCGATCGGCGCGTAGTTCCCCTCGAGCCACCACGGGCCCGCCGGTGCGGCATCCGCGGCGCACCCGCCGAGCGCGTGCGCGAAGAAGAACGACGCCGAGCTGGAGCCGGCGAGACGGAGCAGTTGGCGTCGTGAGAAATGCATCGTCGCTCCCGCTAAAAAAATCGGCTCGCCCGCGCCGGGCGCGCTCCCGTCCGCGCGCCGGGCGCGCTCCCGTACGCGCCCTCCGGGGCGAGCACTCCTGTCGAGTCAGGGCAGGTTGAAGTTCAGGACCAGGTCGAGCTCGACCCGCGCCGGCTCGGACGCCGTGAAGGTCGGAGCCGCGAACGACTGCAGCGTGATCAGATCACCGCTGTCGGGCACGGCCATCGTCGGATCGGTCACGGTGCCGTTGTCGTCGAGGAACGCGATCACGAAGTACGGCTCGGCGCGCGGCGGGATCTCCGCGACCTCGTACGCCACCGTCGCGTCGGCTGCCGAGAAATCGACGGCCTCGAGGCGCGTGGCGGCGACCACCATCGCATTGTCTCTCTCGACGACCGGATCGCGATCGAACACCGCGACGAAGAGATCGCCGACGCCGCCCGCGCGCGGCATCCCGGTGCGCGAGATCTCGCCGTGGAGCGTCGCGGTCGTCGCGACCGGCGCGTCGACCGGCGCGACGGCGGCGTCAGCGGCGGGCGACGTCGACGAGCCACAAGCGGTCAGCGCGAGCGCGGCGAGGAGCGAGACGAAGCGGATGTTCATGGCAGGCCGTTCTAGCGGTGGGCGGTGAAAGCTGAAAGTGCGACTTCTCACCAGCGCATCATCGCGGCGGTGCTCGCACCTCCCGGTACCACTCACGCGCGGCAAGACCAAGCCGGTCGCCGCATTGCGCGCGGCGCTCGATCAGCGGCGATCACGATCCACCACGATCGGATGGGCGGCGTGGTCCTCGGCCGCGACTCCGTTCTCGGTCGGCCAGGCGCGGATCGTCCACGCGCGCCCGTCGTCGAGCCGGAGCCCGAGCAGCCCCGAGTACGCCGGGACCAGCAGCGCGCGCACGACCGAGCTCCTCTCGGCAGCCTGGTGCGCACCTCCGCTGCCGAGAGGAACGTCCCCGAGCAGCTGGTCGCAGCCCGCCGCGAGGCGCAGCTCGGGAGGGAGCGCCGTGCGCGACCACCGCACGACTTCGACGCGCAGCTCGTCTCCGGTCGTCGTCGTGATCGTTCCGTGGACGCGCTCGATCGTTCCGCACGCGCGCGTCCATCCCTGGGCGCCGGAGCCCCACGTCGCGACGTGCTCGACCCAGGCGCGCGCGTGCGGCGAGAGCTCGGCGTCGCGCGCGAAGCGCAGCAGCGAGCGCGCCCGCGTCGGTCCGAT
>JALYRN010000988.1 GCA_030855295.1 Myxococcota bacterium
CGCAGCGACGGGCCTCCCTCCGGGCTCGGCACCGCGCCGAACAGTGCGCCACCGCAGCGCACGAGATCGAAGCGCGCGTCCGCGCGATGCAGCGTCGCCGCGGTGTTCGCGACGTGCAGCGTCTCGGGCGCGTGCCCCGCCGCGCGCACCTTCTCGCGCGCGACGTCGAAGAGCCGCAGCTGCGCGCTGGTCGCCTCGTCGTCGGTGTCGGCGCACGCGAGGTGCGTCATCAGCCCCGCGATCACGCACCGCGGAAAGCGCGCGAGCCCCTCGAGGAACGCGTCGAGCCCGCGCATCGGCACCCCGAGCCGCGCCATCCCGGTGTCGACCTTCAGGTGCACCCGGAACGGCCGATCGGGCGCCGCGCGATCGAACGCCTCGACGTGCGCGAGATCGTAGATCACCGGCGTCAGCCCCGCGTCGAGCACGTCGGCGTGCGCCTGCCCGTACACGCCGTTGAGCACGAGGATCGGCGCGCGCACGCCCGCCTCGCGCAGCTCCAGCCCCTCCTCCGCGAGCGCCACCCCGAACCCCGAGACGCCCTCCTCTTCCAGCCGCATCGCGACCGGCACCACCCCGTGCCCGTACGCGTCCGCCTTCACCACCGCGAGCACCCTCGCCGGCGCCGCGTGGGCCCGCGTCGCGCGGAGGTTGTGCGCGATCGCCTCGAGATCGATCTCCGCGCGCGTCGGCCGCATCGACTCGTCCGCGAGGGCGACCCGCGGCCGGAACGTCAGTGTGCTCTCGGGACGACGCAAGCGAGGCGGCATGGTGTCGCGGAGTGAACCAGCGGTCGAGGCCCACCGATTCCCGCGCGCGCGGCCGCCGGAAGACAAGCGCGTTCCTCTACGAGAGTCTCGAGCGAGGGCTTCGCCCGACTCGCTCGCCCCCCGGCCCCGCACTGAACGGCCGCATTATTCTCATATTACGCCCTTGTCCAGACTTTACCTAGACACTACTCCTGTGAACCATGGCCACCATCGCAATCCTCGACGACGTACTTCCTCTCCAACTCCTGGAGCGGCCGGGTGAGCTCGACCCGGTTCGGGTCGTGTGGACCGGCACCGATCGCGCCGCGCTGCGCAGCGCAGCGTCCGCCCTTCGTCCGAACGTGCTGGCGCTCGACATCGATCGGCTGGGTGACGAGCCCATCGACGAGGCGCGCCGGCTCGCCGACGCGTCGGGCGCCGAGATGGTGCTGCTCCTCTATCAGTTCGCGCCGCGCGAGATGCTGCGCGACGCGTCGCGCGTCGGCGCGCGGCCGGTGAAGACGCCGATCCGCCTGGGCGCGCTGCGGACCCAGATGACCAGCGTGATCGTGCGCAACATCCTGAACGACGAGCGGTCGACCACGCCGGTGCCGGTGCCCTCCGCGCCGAAGACGGCGCCGGCCCCGACGCTCGCTCCGCCGCGGCGCGGCACGCCCGCGAGCGGTCCGCTCGGGCCGAGCGATCCTGACGTCCCGGGACGACGCTTCACGCGCGCGCAGCTCGGACGCCTCGCCGAGATCCAGTCATCGATCGAGTGCGAGTGCCCCAACCACCTGTCGGAGCTGCTGATCGCGCTCGGCGCGTTCGAGGACTACTCGCGCGCCTGCCGCAACCGCGACGACGCCGACGCTCGCATCCACACGATGCTCTATCGCAACGCCGCGCGCGCGCGCTCGATCGTCGAGAACGCGCTGGCGGAGCTGCTGGTGCACGAGCGCATCACGCTCTGACGCGCTGCCCGGTTTTCTCGCCTCTGCTAGGCTGGGCGCGCCATGCGGCTCGAGGTCAACGGAGAGGCGCGCGAGATCGCGGAGGGCACGACGGTGCGCGAGCTGCTCGCCCTGCTCGCGCTCGGCGGAGAGCTCGTCGCGGTCGAGCGCAACGAGGAGATCGTGCCGCGCGCCGAGCACGCGAGCGCGGTGCTGCGCGACGGGGATCGCCTCGAGATCGTGCGCTTCGTCGGTGGCGGATGACGTCGACAGGAGTGCTCGCCCCGGAGCGGGCGAGCCGATTGACTGCAGGAGTGCTCGCCCCGGAGGACGCGTACGGGAGCGCGCGCTTCGCGCGCGGACGGGAGCGACCGGAGCGGGCGAGCCGATCTTGAGGCAGGCTCTGACTGACGTCGGGAGAATCGGACATGAGTGAGGATCGGCTGGTCGTAGGGAAGCACTCGTTCGGCTCGCGGCTCTTCGTCGGGACCGGCAAGTACCGCGACATGGGCGAGACCCGCGCCGCGCTCGAGGCGTCGGGCGCGGAGGTGGTCACGGTCGCGGTGCGGCGCGTCGATCTGAAGGACGGCGGCGAGGGCTCGCTGATCGGATACCTGCTCGAGAAGAAGTACGCGCTACTCCCCAACACGGCAGGCTGCTACACGGCCGAGGACGCGCTGCGCACCGCGCGGCTCGCGCGCGAGATGCTCGGCACCGATCTCGTGAAGCTCGAAGTGATCGGCGATCCGAAGACCCTCTTCCCCGACGTCGTCGCGACCCTCGAGGCCGCGAAGATCCTGGTGAAGGAGGGCTTCACGGTGCTGCCCTACGTCACCGACGATCCGATCGCGTGCAAGAGGCTCGAGGAGATGGGCTGCGCCGCCGTGATGCCGCTCGCGGCGCCGATCGGCAGCGGGCTCGGGATCCGCAACCCGTACAACCTCGAGATCATCCTCGAGCACGCGGGCGTCCCGGTGATCGTCGACGCCGGCGTCGGCACCGCGTCCGACGCCGCGATCGCGATGGAGATGGGCTGCCACGGCGTGCTGATGAACACCGCGATCGCCGGCGCACGCGAGCCGGTGCGCATGGCCCGCGCGATGCGCCTCGCGATCGAGGCGGGGCGCGACGCGTACCTCGCAGGGCGCATCCCGAAGCGCCTCTACGCGACCGCGTCGAGCCCGCTCGAAGGTGTGATCGGCAGCAAGCACGGCTGACGGATGGGCGGGTCGCGCGCGCTCGCGTTCGACCTGCTGCTGATCACCGATCCCTCGATCGACGGATGGCTCGACGCGCTGCTCGCGGCGATCGACGCGGCGCCGCCCGGCCGCATCGCGGTGCAGGCG
>JALYRN010000989.1 GCA_030855295.1 Myxococcota bacterium
AGCTCGACCAGTTCACCGAGCTCTTCTGGAACCGAATCCAGAAGTGGCGCGCCGACCAGCGCGGCTGAGCCAACAGGAGTGCTCGCCGGCGGAGGTCCCGCACGGGAGCGCGCGCCGCGCGCGCGGCCGGAAGGGACGTCCGCCGGCGAGCCGATTTCACGCAGCCGCGTGGCTGGCATCCGAGGTGCAGAGGAGAGCTCGATGCATATCCAGATCAACACCGACAATCACATCCAAGGCACCGAAGGGATGGCGGCGGAGGTCGAGGCGACGGTCGAGAGCACGCTCGGGCACCTGCGAGATCGCATCACCCGTGTCGAAGTGCACCTGAGCGATCAGAACGGCCCCAAGGCGGGCGAGCGCGACATCCGCTGTGTCATCGAGGCGCGGCTCGAGGGCCATCAGCCCACCGCCGTCAGCCACGACGCGAGCGAGCTGAGCGACGCCGTGGACGGTGCCGCGGAGAAGCTCAAGCGCTCGCTCGAGTCGCTGCTCGGCAAGCTGAGGGCGCGCTGAGCGGAACCTCGCTCGCGGCGGCGCGCTCCCGTCGCGCTGCCGCGGTGATTGATCGCGGCATCGGAGTAGCCGACATTTCGCGGCATGGACGAGCCGATCGATCCGGGGCTGGCGATCGTCGTGGCGACGGGCGGCATGGTCGCGTTCTTCGGCCTGTGGAACCTGTGGCAGCGCCGACTCGCTGCGCGGCGACGCGCGGTGCTCGAGGAGAGCGCGCGGATCGAGCTGCCGTCCGTGTCCGAGGTCCGGCGGACCGTGATCGTGCTGTCGATCGTGTCGCTTCCGATGACGGCGTGGGTGATCGGGTTCATCGCGCTCGACCGCGCGCGTGAGCACGCGCTGCTCGTCGTGCTCGGTGCGCTGGTGTGGACCGCGCTCGGCATCGTGCTCGGGTTGGTGCTCTCCGAGCGCTACGCGCGCGTGGGGGCGCTGGTGCTCGAGGGCAGCGAGCTCGCGCTCTCGCGCGACGACGGGCGGCCGAGAGAGGTGCTCGACCTCGACGACGGCTTCACGCTCACCGAGTGGGAGAGCATCCCGATGCGAGGCCCGCACGTCGTCGGGGTCACGGTCGCGCAGGGCGCGCGACGCGTCACGTTCGTCTATCCCCCCTGGGGCGCACGCGTCACCACCGAGCTGGCCGTCACGACCTCGTCGCCCTTCGCGGCGTCCGTCCTCGGCGGCGAGGCCGCAGCGCTGCACGCCCGTCTCCGCGCCCACCCGGCGCGTCAGGTGGAAGCCCCGACGCGCAACGAGGCCGTGCGCTGACGAGACGGCGCACGGGCCGCGCGCTCACGGCGCGGCCGAGCGCACCACGACGAACACGACGCGGCGATTGCGCGCGTGGTCCTCCTCGGTGCCGCCGTCGAACTCGGGCTGGCGATCGCCGAACGCCTGCGCCTCCAGTCGGTCGCGCTCGATGCCGCCCTCGACGATCAGCGCGATCACCCGCTCGGCCCGGCGCCGGCTCAGCTCGAGGTTCTCCTCCGTGTCGCCCTCCGCGCTCGCGTGCGCCTCGACGCGCAGCAGCCGGATCTCCGGATGCTCCTGCAAGAGCTGGATCACCGCGCGGATCGCGGGGCGGCTCGTCCCGAGGAGCTGCACGCGGTTGCGCGGGAAGAGCACGCGCTCGCCGAGCCGCTCGAGCTGCATCTCCATCTCGGTGCGCGGCGGCACCTCGTCGGGACAGCCGTCGCCGTCCTCGTGCTGGTTGATCGTCTCCGCCGCGCGGGGGCACGCGTCCGACGCGTCGGGGATCCCGTCGCCGTCGTCGTCGAGATCGGGGCAGCCGTCCTCGTCGTCGTGCCCGTCGCGATCCTCGGCCTCGGTCGGACACGCGTCGCGCGCGTCGGGGATCCCGTCGCCGTCGCCGTCCTGATCGGCGTCGGGACAGCCGTCCTCGTCGTCCTGCCCGTCGGCGTCCTCGGGCTCGCGCGGGCACGCGTCGGTTCGGTCGGGCACGCCGTCCGCGTCGTCGTCGAGGTCGGGACAGCCGTCTTCGTCCTCGAAGCTGTCGAGATCCTCGGGCTCGGCAGGGCAGCGATCGCGGGCGTCGGGGATTCCGTCGCCGTCGCCGTCGCGTACGTCGGCCGACACGCCGGGCAGCGCCGCGGAGAGGCCGACGAAGAGGAAGCCCGCGTCCGACGCCCCCGGGAGCGAGCGCTCGGTCTGGAACGTGTGGTGGTAGCGCAGCACCGGCCCCGCGCGGAGCCATCCCGCCAGATCGAGCTCGTAGCCGATGCCGAGCTCGAGGCCGGGGCGGACGACGTCGCCGGTGATCACCAGCGCGGCGCTCGCGCCGACCCACAGATCGCCGACGCCGAGGTCCGCGAGCGGGTACGCGCGAGCCCCGAGCGCAGGCGCGTAGTAGCTGCCGAACCCATCGACCGTCGGTGCGGCGTTCGTCGACGGCAGCCAGACCGCCGAGAAACGCGCCTCGATCCCGACCCACGGGATCGGCCGCAGCTCGTACCCGGCCGTCACTCCGCCGCCGGTGTCGAACCGTGCCGCGTGAGGCGACGTCACCGGAATGGCGACACCCGCCTCGAGCCGAGCGGTGTGGAGCGGCGGATCGGCGCGCACCGGGGATGCCGGGATTCCGGCTGCCGTCGCGATCGCGGCCGCTCCCGCCGCGATCCCCAGAATCCGTGATTTCAGACTTCCCATCCGGTGCCTCCGCGCTGTACCGTGGCCGGAATACTACAGCTCCACCCGATGGTGTGGAGCTTTTTCGTGGCCGTCGGCCCGCCTGGCGGTGGGCGCGCCGCCGCGAGCTCCGAGGGAAGATGATGAGACCCAACGACGCACGGCTCGCACGGTTCGCGGCGGCGACCCTCTTCACCATCCTTGCGGCGCTCCCGGGCTGCGGTGCCCGGATCGTCGGCGACGGGGACGCCACCGACGGCGGGCGGTCGTGCGCCGCGGGCGAGACCCGCTGCGAGGCTGCGTGCATCGACGTGAGCTCGAGCGCCGTGCACTGCGGGGCCTGCGGCAACGCGTGCGGCGACGGCGAGTCGTGCGTCGCGGGCG
>JALYRN010000990.1 GCA_030855295.1 Myxococcota bacterium
AAGGCCTCGCGCTCGCGCTCGTCGTGGCTCGCCCAGCGCTCGATCCCGAAGCGCTCGCGCATCAGCCCCGGCGCCACGCGCCGCGCCCAGAGATCCGCCTCGATCGCGATCGTCCCCGAGCCGCAGGTCGGATCGATCATCGGTCCCTCGCGATCCCAGCCTGCGATCCGGAGCATCGCGGCCGCGAGCGTCTCCTTGAGCGGCGCCTCGCCGATCGCCGTGCGCCAGCCGCGTCGATGCAGCGAGTCGCCGCCGAGATCGAGGTGCACCGCGGCCTCGTCCTTCGCGAGGTGCACGAAGATCGCGAGATCGGGGTCCTGCCGATCGACGGAAGGACGTGCGCCGGAGAGATCGCGCAGGCGATCGACGATCGCGTCCTTCGTCCGCTGCGCGACGAAGTTCGTGTGCGTCAGCGCGCTCGCCTTCGAGACGGCGCTGACCGCGAGCGTGTGGCGCGCGCTCAGCCAGCGCTCCCACTCGATCGCGCGCACGCCGTCGTAGAGCGCGTCGCCGTCCTTCGCGGGGAAGCGCGCGATCGGCGCGAGCACGCGGATCGCGATGCGAGACGTCAGGCATGCGCGGAACCCGTCGGCCCACGGGCCCTCGAAGCGCACGCCGCCGCGATCGGCGCGCACCTTGCGGAAGCGCAGCTCACGGAGCTCGTCCTTCAGCGCGAGCTCGGTGCCGGCCGCGCAGGTGACGAAGAACGCCGACCACGGCTCGCTCACATGCGTTCGACGACGTCGATGCCGAGCAGGCCGAGCCCGCGCCGGAGCTGTCGTCCCGTGAGCGCAGTGAGCGCCAGGCGCGCCTCGCGGGTCGCGCCCTCGGCGCGCAGCACCGGGCAGCTCTCGAAGAACGCGCTGAACTCGCGCGCGACCGCGTACAGGTGATCGGTCAGCAGGTGCGGCTGCTCGGTGTCGGCGGCGGCGTGCACGACGTCGGCGAAGCGCACGAGCTGGCGCGCGAGCGCGAGCTCGGCGGGCTCGACGAGGACGATCGT
The DNA here is from genome assembly GCA_030855295.1 of Myxococcota bacterium. Classification (GTDB taxonomy): domain Bacteria; phylum Myxococcota_A; class Polyangia; order Polyangiales; family Sandaracinaceae; genus Sandaracinus. The sequence continues at coordinate 1,004 of JALYRN010000990.1, forward strand.
GTCGGGCGCGATCGTCTTCTCGTCGAGGTTGCCCTTGCGGAAGATCGAGCCGACGCGCGCGGCCGCGTACTGCATGTACGGGCCGGCGTTGCCCTTGAACTCGATCAGCTTCTCGAAGTCGAACTGGTAGTCGCTCAGCCGGTTCTGCCGCAGGTCGGCGTACTTCACCGCGCCGATGCCGACGGCGCGCGCGACCTTCGTCAGCTCTTCTTCGGGGATGTCGAGGCCCTGCGAGCGGATCACCTCCGCGGCGCGCAGCTCGGCCTCGTCGAGGAGCGACGCGAGCGTCAGCACCTTTCCGCTGGCGTCGCGCGTCTTGAGCGGCGTGCCGTCCTTGGCGAGCACCATGCCGAAGCCGACGTGCTCGAGCTGCATCGAGATCCCGAGATGCGCCGCGACCGCGAAGAGCTGCTCGAAGTGCTGCGACTGGCGGCTGTCGACGACGTACACCGAGCGCTGCACGCTCTCGGCGGCGCGGTGCTGGATCGTCGCGATGTCGCTGGTCGAGTAGAGGAACGCGCCGTCCTTCTTCCGGATCAGGAAGGGCGTCTTCTGCTTCGCGAGCTTGGCGGGAGCGCCCTCCATCTCGGAGAAGAAGATGCAGATCGCGCCCTGATCCTCGCGGGCGACGTGCTTCTCGAGCAGATCCTCGACGACGCCGGGCAGCATCGGCTCGTAGAAGCTCTCGCCCTTCCACCAGTCGAAGCGAACGCCCAGGCGCTCGTAGACCTTGTCGAGCTCGGTGCGCGTGATCGCGACGAAGCGCTCCCAGAGCGCGCGGTTCTCGGGGTCGCCGGACTGCAGCTTCGCGAGCTCGTGGCGGGCCTCGTCGGCGAACGCCTCGTCCTGGCCGGCGTGCGCGGAGGCCTGCTTGTAGACGTTCTCGAGATCGACGAGCGAGAGCGAGGCGACGTCGGCGCCCGGTGAGAAGCGGCGCAGGCCTGCGATCAACAGCCCGTACTGCGTGCCCCAGTCGCCGACGTGGTTGTCGCCGATCACCTCGTGGCCCTGGAAGCGCAGCAGCTGCACGAGCGCGTGCCCGAGGATCGTCGAGCGAAGGTGCCCGACGTGCATCTGCTTCGCGATGTTCGGGCCCGAGAAGTCGACGACGATCGTCTGCTTCGCGTCGGCCTCGGGCACGCCGTCGCGCGCGTCGCGCAGGTCCTCGGCGAGCCGCGCGGCGAGCCACGCGGCGTCGAGGCGCACATTGATGAAGCCGGGGCCCGCGACGGTCGCCTCGGCGATCGCCTCGTGCGCACGCAGCGGCTCCACGACCTTCTCCGCGAGCTCGCGCGGGGGGCGCTTGAGCTGCTTCGCGAGCGGCATCACGCCGTTGATCTGGTAGTCGCCGTGCTTCGGATCCTGCGTGGGCCGAAGGATCGCCGGGGCATCCAGCGAGAGCGCGTCGGCGATCGCGCGGGAGGCGAGCGCATCGAGAAAGCGTTCGATCCGCATGAGGCGCGTTGTGTACCACGCGCGGGCAGGCGCGCCGCAGCGAGCGCGCGCCGAGCCGGATTTTGGGTACAGTGCCCCGACGTGGGCCGGGAAGACGCACTGCAAGCCGCCCGGACCCGCGCGCGCCGGGGCATCCTGCGCCGCGCCGGCGTGGCCTGGGGCGCGGCGTTCCTGCTGGCGCTCGGCAGCGCCGCGATCACGTACTCGCTCGCATCGGAGTACGACGCGACGATGCAGCGGTTCGCGGAGGAGAGCGAGATGCAGAGCCTCCTCGCGGAGGTCCTGCAGCGGATGGTCGAGGCCGAGAGCGCGCAGCGCGGCTATGCGATCACGGGCGACCGCGCGTTCCTGGCGCCGTACCTCGAGAACGACGCGGCGCTGCCGGAGACGCTCGACGAGCTCGGCGATCTGCTCGGCACGCGCGGCGAGGACGAGCAGGCGCGGGAGCTCGAGCGCGCGATCGCCGCGCGGCAGGAGTTCACCCGCGAGACGGTCGCGCTCGTGCGCAGCGGGCACACCGACCAGGCGCGTGCCCGGATCGCGACCGGGGAGGGGCGGCGCCGCATGGACCGTGTCCGCG
>JALYRN010000991.1 GCA_030855295.1 Myxococcota bacterium
CGTTCACCCGACGCGCGTGGGAGGAGCACGTTCGCCAGCGCATCGACGAGGCCGGGGCTCGGCGCGCGGGCGCGGCCTGGGTGCTCGGTCCGCTGAGCGGCGGCGACGCCGAGCGCAGCCGCTCGATGCGTGACGAGCTGCGCGCGCAGTACTTCGACGCGTACGTCGAGGAGTGGCAGCAGTTCGTGCGCAGCGTGCGCATGAAGACGGCGCGCGACGAGCCGGAAGCGCTCGCGCTGCTCGAGGATCTGACGCGCGGGGATCCGCCGCCCCTCGGCCGTCTCCTGCTCGCGGTCGACACGAACATCCACCTGCCCGATCCCACCCCGACGACCGCGACGACGGTGGCCACCAACGGGCTGCTCGCGGCCCTCGAGGAGCGCGTGCGGGGTCGCGTCGGCGACGACGTGGCGAACGCCGCGGCGGACACCCTCAGCGATGCGTCGGGCGCACCCGCCGCGCCGCAGCTGACCGGCGACTCGGTGCGGACCGCGTTCGATGGCTTCGTGCAGTTCGGCGTCGCCCCGCCGGTCGAGAGCGGAAGCCCGCCTCCGGTCGGGCTCGACGTCTACCAGGAGCAGCTCGCGTTCTTGCGCGACGCGCTCGCGACCCACCGGGACGATCCCTCCACCGGCGATCAGCTGATGGGCCGTCTGCAGACCGCTCGCACGCGCGTGCAGAGCCTGATCGCCGAGCAGCCCGTGGGCTGGCGGCCGCTGTTCGAGTCGTTGCTCTGGCCGCCGGTCGACGGCGCTGCCACGACCTCGAGCCATGCGATGGCGGGCACGACGGCGCGCTCGTGGTGCTCGGCCGTGGCAGTGCCCTTCTTCTCGACGCTCGCCGGCCGCTATCCTTTCCAGGACAGCGGCCACGACGCGGCGATCGCAGATTTCGCGGCGTTCTATCGGCCGGGCACGGGCACGGTCTGGAACTTCTACGATCAGTCGCTCACCGGGCAGGTCGAGCGCGACGGCGCTCGCTTCGTGTTCGCGACGCGGCTCGGTCGCGACGCCGGCAGCATCTACCGCAGCACGCTGCCGCTCTTCCTGGAGCGGAGCGGCACGATCAGCAGCGCGTTCTTCCCGCCGGGCGCGAGCGAGCCGCGGGTGGAGATGGACGTGCAGGTGCATCCGGTGCCGGGCGCGGCGTCCGTGCGGTTCGCGTCCGGCGGGACGGAGATCGACTACCGCAACGGCCCCGAGAGCTGGACGCGCGTCGTGTGGCCGGGCGAGCGGCCCGACGCCGGCGCATCCATCGAGGTGCTCGGCGCGAACGGGCTGCAGGAGCGCATCCGGCAGGAGGGCGAGTGGGGCCTCTTCCGGCTGATGGAGCGCGCGTCGCGCGTCGGCGGCGGAGGACCGGGCGCGCGCAGGTTCGTAGTGACCTGGCGCCTGCCCGGGCACGACCTCGAGGTCTCGATCGACGTGCGCCTCGTGCGCGCGGAGAACCCGTTCTTCGCGCCCGACGATCGCCGCGGGCGGATGCTCGGCCCGCTGCGCTCCGTCGGTGTGCAGGCGCCGCGCGTGATCGCCGCCGGCGAAGGCGAGTGCGCCGTCGGGCGCTGAACACATCGGCGGCAACGAGAGAGGCGGCACATCGTGGGCTGGACAGTTTTCGGGAAGATCCCGCGCGAAGGAGACTTCGTGCGGCACGAGCTCCGCGATCCGATCGCGATGGAGTGCTTCCGCTGGGTCGCCGACTCCGTCTCTCAGCAGCCGAGCTGGGTGCGCGCGATCCCGTCGCACGGAGTGCGGTTCGTCTTCGCGAGCCCGAGCGCGGCGGATCGCGTGCTGATCGGCGTGCTCGTGCGCAGCGCGGATCGGGTTGGTCGCGAGTTCCCGCTCGTCGCGCTGCGAGCGGCCTCGGCGACCGACGTCGGGCGGTCGTTCCCCGCGATCCCGCTCGCGTGGGGCGCTGCGCTGGGCTCGGTGCGGCGCACCCTCGTCGAGCGCACCGTGCACGACTCGATCACTGCGATCGCAGGCGCGCTCGCGGAGATCGCCGCGCCCGGCGCCGCCGAGCTCCGAGACGCGCACACGCGCGCGCTGCACGCGCTGCAGCTCGCGCCCGCCGGCGACTTCCACGAGCGTGTCTTCGGCGACGGCGATGCCGCGCCCCATTACGCCTATCACACCGCTCGCGTCGCAGCCGCGCAGGTCGGCCGCGCGCAGGGACCGGCGCTGCTCTGCCCGGTGACGCTCGCGTCGGATACGACCGCGTGGCTCGAGCTCTTGCGACGGCTGGTGCCGGCGATCGATCGCCCGCTCGGGTGCGTATGGACCTCGGGCGCCGAGGCGCGCCTGGTCGTGTGCCTCTCCGACGTGCCGACGGCCGCGCTCCACGCCGTGGTCGGATGCCCGACCGAGTCCGCCCGCATCTGGCCGCTCTCGACCGCGAGCGTCGCCGCGCGCGCGAAGGCTCGCGCGTTGATCGAGCCGCTCTTGCCCGTGACCGCGAGCGCGCCGCTCGTCGCGATGATCGACGCGCTCACCCAGAGGAGCCCCGCATGAACAGCCTCGACGTCCTCGAGCCCGCGCTCACGCCGTGGATCCACCCGATCGTGGGCGACCTGCCGCTCGGCCCCGACCCCCGCCCGCTGGCCGCGTACCAGAGCCTCCGCGAGGAGATCGCGAAGCTCGAGTCGCCCGCCGCAGGGCCGTGTCGCTGGGAGCTCGTCGAGCGCGACGCCGAACTCGTGCTCGCCTCGTCGAAGGACCTCGCCTCGGCCGCCTACCTCGCGGGCGCGCTCGCGCAGCGCCGCGGGATCGAGGGCCTGACGCTCGGGACCGCGCTCCTCGCCGAGCTCCTCCGTCGCTTCGACACGCTGCACCCGGTGCGACCGCGGGCCCGCGCCAACGCGCTCGCGTGGTTCCTCGATCGCGCGGAGCAGCAGGCGCTCGCGGCGCGGCCCTCGTCTGGCGATCGCGCGCACCTCGCGCGCCTGCAGACGGCGCTGACCGCGCTTCGCGCCGCGGCGGGCGAGCGCCTCGGCGACGACGCGCCGAGCACGCATCGATTCGCCGAGGCGGTGCAGCGT
>JALYRN010000992.1 GCA_030855295.1 Myxococcota bacterium
GCGTTCCAGCACTTCGCGACGTACACCGCGGGGGCGGGCGGGCGCGACGGCGCGTTCGCGCGCGTCAACATCGCCGAGCTCCGGATCCTCCGCCTGCGACCCTGAGCCAACAGGAGTGCTCGCCCCGGAGCTCCCGTACGGGAGCGCGCGCTGCGCGCGCGGACGGAAGGGCGCGGAGCGGGCGAGCCGATTTTCAGACAGACCTGAGCCGACGGGAGCGCTCGCCCCGACAGGGCGCTCGGCCCCGGAGCCCCGTACGGCAGCACGCGATGCGGATCGAGCGCGGCGTTTCTGCGCCGCGCGCGATCACCAGCCGGCGGGCGTGATCTCGGTGCCGGGGTCGTGCGCCGTCGGATCCCACGAGAAGTCCCCGTGCTTCACCGACGCGATGAAGTAGATGAACGCGATCGCGACCACGAGCGTGACACCGAGCAGCGCGTGGAAGCGCGGCCCGTTCCAGAACGCGTCCTGACGCTCGCGGCGCGCTTCGATCTGCTGTTCGTCCAAGACTGAGCCTCCGAGTGTTCGCGCGGAACGCGATGGCCGGCGGCTGCCGGCGGATTGCGGGCGGAGTGTTGGCGCGGCCGGCGCGCGGTGTCAACGCCGACGAGCCCCTAGGGTCTACTGGTCGAGAAAGCCACGCAGCTGCGAATTCCGGTTCGGATTCCGCAGCTTCGCCAGGGCCTTCGCCTCGATCTGCCGGATGCGCTCGCGCGTGACGCCGAACTCCTGGCCGACCTCTTCGAGCGTGCGCGGGGCCTCGGTGCCGATGCCGAAGCGCAGCTTCAGGATCGCCTGCTCGCGATCCGAGAGCGTCTCGAGCGCCTTCTGCATGTGCTCCTCGAGATCCGCGCCCGAGACCGACTCGAGCGGCGAGCTCGTCGTCTTGTCCTCGAGCAGATCGCCGAGATGATGATCGTCGTCCTCGCCCACCGGCGTCTCGAGCGAGATCGTGTCGCGCGCGATCGACAGCACCTCGAGCACGCGCTCGACGCCGACGCCGAGCCGCGTCGCGATCTCCTCGGGAACCGGATCGCGCCCGAGCTCCTGCACCAGCATGCGGCTCGCGCGGATGGTCCGGTGCAGCGCGTCGACCATGTGCACCGGCACGCGGATCGTGCGCGCCTGATCAGCGGTCGCGCGGGTGATCGCCTGGCGGATCCACCACGTCGCGTAGGTGCTGAACTTGTAGCCGCGGCGATAGTCGAACTTGTCGACCGCGCGCATGAGGCCGATGTTGCCCTCCTGGATCAGGTCCAGGAACGCCAGGCCGCGGTTCGTGTACTTCTTCGCGATCGAGACGACGAGCCGGAGATTCGCCTCGACGATCTCGCCCTTCGCCTGATCCGCCTCGGACTGCGCGTCGCGGACCTCGGTCAGGATGCGCCGCAGCGCGCTGCGCTCGAGCCCGACCTCCTCTTCGACCGCGCCGATCGCCGCCATCGCCTCGGGGATCGCATCGAACGCCGCCTCGAGATCCTCGAGCGCGACGAAGCGCTTGGCGACGCGACGCCGGCGCACGCCCTTCTGGCGCATGTCGGCGATCGTCTTCTTGAGCTCGTCGGGATCGAGGCCGCCCGCGCGCTCCCGCGCTCCCGCGAGCGCCTGCTCGGCCCGCTCGAGGCGGCGGAGCATCGTCTGCAGCCGACCGAGCACGCGCCCGAGGACCTTGCGATCGAGCTCGCTGCGGTTCGGCAGCACACCGCGGAGCGCGCCGTCGGCGAGCGCGCCGTCCGAAGCCTTCGCTTCGCGCGGCTCGCCGGCGATCAGCGCGTCGAGCTCCTCGACGTGCAGCCCGGGCGCGCGCAGCGCGACCACGATGCGCTTCTCGCCGCGCTCGATGCGGCGCGCCATCTCGACCTCGCCCTCGCGCGTGAGCAGCGAGACGTGGCCCATCCGGCGCAGATACATCCGCAGCGGGTCCGCCGAGAAGTACGCCGCGTCCTCGAGCTCACGCGCGCGCTGGAAGGGCGCCACCGGCGGAAGCGAGGGCGCATCGACGCGCGCCTGCTCGCGCTCGGCGATGCGCTCGAGCACGTCGCCGCGCAACATGATGCCGCTCTCGCGACGGCCGAGCTCGCGCCCGCCATTCGTACGATCGATCGTGATGTCGAGATGCTCCTCGCGCACGCGCGCGCCCTCACGAGCGGTCCGGAGCGCGACGCGCGAGTCCGCGCTCACACGCGCGCGACGCCGGATCGAAGTGTCCCATCCGACGAGATCGTCAGCGCTCTCGCCGACGACCATCTCGACGCGTTCAGCGTCGCTTCCCGGCTGCTGATCGTGCGTGCGTGCGGCACGCGACGTGGGCGGCGGGAGCACCTCGATCACCGAGACGGTTCGGTTGGTCATCGAGCCCGCGGGTATATCACGGGTCGTGGTCGGCGCTACACGCGGTCGCTCGCAGAATCGCTTCCGTCGATCGCACGCGACGCTCCACGAAGAGCGCGAGCACCACGATCGCGTACTCGATCCCGCGGGCAATCGAGGACTCCTGCCAGACGTGGGTCGCCGCCCATCCCTCGAGGGGGGCGTACGCGACGAGGATCGCCGCCGACCACGCGAGCCCCGCGATCCCCCCCGAGGCGACCTCGAGCGGGAGGAGCCACGCGAGGTACCAAGGATGGACCTGCGGCGCGAACAAGAGGAGCGCGAGCACGACGTCGCGGCTCGCGCGAAGCGGATCCCGCCGGCGGCGCACCGCGCGCACCGCGACCGCGAGCACGATCGAGAGCGCGATCGCGCGGGCTGCCAGATCACCGAGGTGTCGGGTCTCGAACGACGTCGGCCGCTGCAGCTCCTTCTTGGGCTCGACGAACGTGGCGCGCGGATCGAGCGGCGTGCCGCGCACGCGCTCGAGCACCGGCGCGAGGAACGGCAGCCGGATCCATCCCGCCGGCGCGCCAGTCGCGTGCCCGACGACCTCGAGCGCGAGCCGTGAGCCCTCGGCGAGCACGACGAAGCCGCCCTCGTTGCCGCGCCACCGTCGCGCGTAGTGACCGAGCCCGCTCGCATCGTCGCGCGCCGAGCCAGCG
>JALYRN010000993.1 GCA_030855295.1 Myxococcota bacterium
CCAAGGAGATCCGCGAGCCTCCCGCGCCGCGCAGGTCCATGCCCCCGCGCCCCACCGACGGCGCCCGGCTGGACGACGTCCGGGAGGTTTTTAGACAGCCTTTGAGTCGACAGGAGTGCTCGCCCCGGAGGGCGCGGACGGGAGCGCGCGTCGCGCGCGCGGACGGAAGCGACCGGAGCGGGCGAGCCGATTTTTAGACAGGCTTTGAGTCGACAGGAGTGCTCGCCCCGGAGGGCGCGCACGGGAGCGCGCGCTTCGCGGCCAGCAGGAGTGCTCGCCCCGGAGGGCGCGCACGGGAGCGCGCGCTTCGCGCGTGGACGGAAGCGACCGGAGCGGGCGAGCCGATCAATCGCGCGCGGACGGAAGGGCCCGGAGCGGGCGAGCCGATTAGAAAGCCGCTGAGTGGATGTGCGCGCGAGCGCGACTCGATCGCCTCCCTGATGCGCGACGACGAGCATCGAGCCGATGCGTCAGCACGCTTGCCGATCGAGCCGACGACTCGGCTCCTCTCGATGTCTGCCGAATCGAGAAGCGACGTCTCCGCGGGAACGCGCGCTCCGTCGTGGAGCGTCACGGCGAGCGCGCCCGAAGCACGGTCGCCAGTCGTGCGCCGATCGGTGCTGGCTGGCCCTGTGCGACCGCCCGTTCGGGGGTCCTGATGCTCGACGTCACGAGCCGGGACGCTCGCGGAGGGCCGGCGCGAACTTCGTCGTCAGACCTCCATCGGGCCGATCTCGTCGCCCGACAGCACGAAGAACGCCTCGCCGTAGAGCGCGAGCAGCTCGAGCAGCTTGTCCATGTCCTCGCGCGTGTGGCCGCGCGTGACGTTGAGCCGGAGGCGCTCCTCGCCCTGCTTCACGCCGGGGTAGGTGATCGGCACGAGCATCACGCCGTTCTCCATCAGAGCGACGTGCATGAAGAGCGCCTTGCGCTCCTCGCGGCACATCACCGGCATGATGTGGGTGTCGCTGTGGCCGAGATCGAAGCCGATCTGCTTCAGCGAATTCCGCATGTAGCCGGACTTCTCGCGCAGCTCGCCGACGAGCGCGGGGCCGTCCTCCTCGAGCATGTCGAGGATCGTGCTCGCGGCCGCGACGATCGGCACCGGGAGCGTCGCGCTGAAGAGGAACGAGCGCGCGCGGTGCTTGATGTGATCGACGACCTCCTCGTCGCCGAGGATGATCCCGCCGATTCCGCCGAAGGTCTTGCTGAACGTCGAGATGACGATCAGCTTCTCGCTCGGGAAGGTGCCCTCGAGCCCGTGCTCCTCGAGCACGCCGCGCCCGTGCTCGCCGAGCGTGCCGGTGCCGTGCGCGTCGTCGAGCACCAGGCAGGCGTCGTGCTTCGCGCAGACCTCGAGGATCTCCTTCAGCTTCGCCTGGTCACCGTCGAGCGAGTAGATGCCCTCGATGCAGACGAGCGCGTTCTTGCGCTCCTTCGTGCGCAGCACGCGGTCGAGCGACTTGGCGCTGTTGTGGTTGAAGAAGCGGATCTCGCACTGCTGCGTCGGCACGCCGCCCGCGAGGAAGGTCCCGTCGAGGATGCAAGCGTGGCTCAGGTTGTCGAGCACCATGGTCGTGTCCTTGTCGGCCAAGGACATGATCGTGCCGACCATCGCCTGGTACCCGGTCGTCGTGACCAGGCAACTCGGCATGTGGAACCAGCGCGCGAGCCGCTCCTCGAGCTCCACGTGCGCGACCGTCGTCGCCTGCACGCGCGAGCTCGACAGCCCGCACGCGTAGCGATCGATCGCCGCCTTCGCGGCCTCCTTCACCTTCGGGTGGTTGGTCAGGCCGAGGTAGTCGTTCGAGCTGAAGTTGACGATCGGCTGCCCCGCGATCGACGTGTGCAGCCCGCCGGACTCGAAGGCCCGGAAGTACGGATAGACCTGCTTCTCCTGCGCCTCGCGGATGCGCGCGAGCTCGCCGTGCGCCTTGTCCTTGATCCAGCTCATCGCGTTCCCGGCTCCGCTCCGCCGCTTCGTCCGCGCTCCGCGGAAAAAAGGCCGTGGTTCCTAGCGTTCCGAGCCCGAGGTTTCAAGTGCGCGACCTCTACGCACCGGTGCGTCGCGCGCTACGCGCCCGCGCGCGGACCTGCGCCCGTGGCGAGTGACCGCGTCGACGCTCGAGCGCGTCCACCGTCGGCTCGATCCCACGGTCGTCCTGCCGAGGCCGCGGCTATCATCGCGGCGATGACCGCGACGCAGATGATCTACGAGCACCAGCTCCCACCCGAGCGCGATCCCGAGGTGGTCGAGATCGCGGTCACCTGGGTCGCCGAGCTCCGCGCGGCGCAGAGGCCGGGACGCGCGATGGCGTACGCGGTTCCGAGCACGATCATCGGCGCACTGCTGTGGGGCGAGCTGAACCGGTGGACCGGGTTCTCGATGCACTGGTACGTGATGGGCGGCTCGGCGCTCGTGCTCGGGATCCTGCTCGGGCGTCCGTGCCGCACGCTCGGCGCGCTCTTCGATCCGTGGTGGGCGGCGCTGGTCGGCGCGCTCGCGATCGCGATGGCGGTCGGCGGTGATCTCTACGCGACCATCGCGCTGGCCGCGACGACGCAGGGAGTCGCGTGGTCGGAGCTGCTCGCGGTGACGGGCGCGAGCGACGTCGGGCAGTGGCTCGCGGGGCGCGGTCCACTCGACTGGGTGGTCGCGGGCTTCGCGGGCGCGGGCGCGTTCTTCGCGGCGCGCCCTCCCCTCGACGCGCGCCAGGTCACGATGGAGGCGCGCATCGAGGTCGCCCGCCGCCGGCTCGCGGACGCCGAAGCGGACGCAGAAGCGGATGCGGAGAGCGACGCGGACCGGGACGCGGCGGACGAGAACAGCGAGAGCGCGAGCGACGCGCACCCGTAGACCGGCGCCGAACGACGCCGCGATCATCCGCGAGCAGCGCATCCACCGGCGAGTGTCGGATCCGACCGACATGGAGGACGCAGGCCGCCGCCGCGCTCGCACGTCGCCGCGCCGCGCGCCGATTCCGCTGGCGCTTCGGGCGCTCGCGCGCGGTACGCATGCTGCACCGCAGCGC
>JALYRN010000994.1 GCA_030855295.1 Myxococcota bacterium
AGCGACTCGAGATCGCGCGCGACGTCCGACTGCTCGCGCGCCCACGCGCGGTGCTCGCGGCACGAGGTCGCGATCTCGCTGAGGTAGCGCTCGCGGCCGGGCGGCATCACGTGCTGGCCGGGATCGGTCGTGCGCTGCGGCCCGGGCTCGAAGCTCGAGCGCAGCGCGGCGCCCGTCTTCGCCGCGACTGTGCTCAAGAGGTGCGCGTACAGCGCGTTGACGCCGGCGTCGTTGAAGTGCGCCGCGCTGGTGCCGAACACCGGCAGATCTTCGTGGGACCCGGTGTGCTTGCGGGTGCGCGCGAGCTGTCGGCGCACGTCGCGCAGCGCGTCCATCGAGCCGCGCCGCGGGAACTTGTTGATCGCGATCAGATCGGCGTGATCGAGCATCTCGATCTTCTCGAGCTGGCTCGGCGCGCCGTACTCCGCGGTCATCACGTAGAGGGTCACGTCGGCGATCTCGGTGATCGCGCTGTCGCCCTGCCCGATGCCCGCGGTCTCGACGAAGATCAGATCGAACATGCCGCTGCCGCGCAGCAGCGCGAGCACGTTCTTCGCCTCGGCGCTGATCTCCGAGCCCGAGCCGCGGGTCGCCATCGAGCGCATGAACGCGCGCGACGCGCCCACGCCCGACGTCTTCAGGCTGTTCATCCGGATGCGATCACCGAGCAGCGCGCCGCCGGTCTTCTTCTTGGTCGGATCGATGCAGAGCACGGCGACGCGACGCTCCGGATCGTCCTGCACGAAGCGCCGCACCAGCTCGTCGGTGAGGCTGCTCTTGCCCGCGCCGCCCGTGCCCGTCAGCCCGACGACCGGCACCTTCTTCGCGTCGCTGACCGCCAGCTTCGCCACATCGGCGCGTCCGTTCTCCACGAGCGAGATCTGGCGCGCGAGCGACATCCAGCCCTCGCCGCCCTCGATCGGCTCGGCCGCCGGGAAGTCACACCCGCGCAGCACGATGTCGATCATCCCCTGCAGGCCGAGGTTGCGTCCGTCCTCCGGCGAGAAGACGCGATCGATCCCGCGCCGGTGCAGCTCGTCGATCTCCGCCTGCACGATCACGCCGCCGCCACCGCCGTAGATGCGCGTGTGCTTGGCGCCGAGCGCGTCGAGTCGCTCGCGCAGGTACGCGAAGTACTCCATGTGCCCGCCCTGATAGGACGTGAGCGCGATGCCCTGCGCGTCCTCCTGCACGGCCGCGAGCGCGACCTCCTCGACGCTCCGGTTGTGACCGAGGTGGATCACCTCGGCACCGGAGGCCTGCAGCAGGCGGCGCATCACGTTGATCGCGGCGTCGTGTCCGTCGAAGAGCGCCGCCGCGCTGACGATGCGGATCGGGTGCTGCGGACGGTAGGGAGAAGCTTCGGGCATGGAGATGACGCAGTCTCCCACAGCCCCGCGCACCCGGCAGCGAGCCGCCTCACGCACGGGGAGAGTCTGGGCGGATCAGTCGCAGGCGTGCTCGGCCGCGGCGCGCGCTCGGAAGATGCGGGTGCCGCCGTCGGCGGTGCGGACCGCCATCGTGTACCCGCTCGCGCGCTCGATCGCGACGCCGAGCTCCGGCGGGAGCGGTGCGAACGCCGGGCCGCCGATCCGATCGGGCGACGACGCGATCCCGCGCGTGCCGACGATCGAGCCGTCCTCGCGGACCCCGAGGGGCACGCCGAGCTCGGACGGGATCGGGAACCGGGCCGAGATCACCGGGACGAACGCGCCTTCGGGCCACTCACCGCCGACGATCGCGATCTCGGAGCGGGTGGCGATCGCGCCGCCGTCGAGCAGCGTCAGCGGCGGCTCGAGCGCCGAGACGTCGAGCTCCGTGATCGATCGTTCGTGGATCACGAGCACCCGACCGTCGGCGATCACCAGCGCGCCCAGGGCGGCGTCCGCGAGCTGCTCGACCGGACCGGGCAAGGAAGCGCTCCCGGCGCCGGCGGGCCAGGTGATGGTCGTTCCGCTGATCACGCCGAGCGCGCCCGGCACGAGCAGGTCGGGACCGCCGCGAGCGGGAACCACCCACGAGCCCTCGTCACCCAGACCGAAGCGCACCCGGAGCAGCTCGCCCTCGCGCACCAGCAGGATCGGAGCGCTGCCCGGCGGAGGATCGGAGGCCTCGGCGGTCGCGCCGATCAGGCCGGGGACCAGCGCGTCGATCGGTGCGATCAACCGCTCGCCGATCCGCACCACGCCGCGCTCGAGGGCATCGATCGGTCCGGCGATCTCGAGCTCGGCGCGGGGAAATCTTCGCAGCGCGAGGCCGCCATGGAGGGCGGGGGCGACCGCACGCACGAGCAGCCCGTCGCGATCGACGTAGCGCGCCTCGAGCTCGAGCGTCGCACCGGGACGCATCGCGATCCGAGGCGCCGGCGCGTCGGCCTCGACCTCGTGGATCGTGCCCGCGGCGATCGTGTCGCCGTCCGCGCGCGAGACGCGCAGGCACCATCGATCCTGGGTGAATGCGGCGAAGCGGAAGGTGGCGATCAGATCGAGCCGGTCGTTGCCGCACCAGAGCTCTGGTGTGACGCCGAGCAGGCCGTGGCGATCGACGGGCTCGTCCCAGGTCGCGACATCGTCGCATGCACCGAGCGCGCGTGGCTCGATCGACGCCTCGGGCGCGGCGTCCTCGGGCGCGTGCGACGCCGCGCAGGTGCAGCCCGCGAGCACGAGCACGGCAGCGAGCGAGCACGACGTCCGCATCCGCCACAGCATCGCACGGGGATCGCGGCCCTGGTGCGCGGCGTCGGTTTTCGCGATGCTCGGGGGATGCTGGTCGAGCTCGGGCGCGCGAGGAACGGTCTCCGCTTCGGCGGGATGGTGGCGGTCGTCGTCGCGCTGGTCGCCGGTGCGTGCGGCAGCGATCCAGGTCCCAGCGATCCCGCCGACGGAGGCCGGAGAGACGGCGGCGATCCGGGGATCGACGCGGGCCCCGGGCCCGATGCCGGTCCGGGCAGCGACGGCGGCGGGAGCGACGCCGGATCGGTCGGCGACGCGGGCGTCGACGGTGGCGGGCCGGTGTCGATGCCG
>JALYRN010000168.1 GCA_030855295.1 Myxococcota bacterium
CGCACGAGCGGCGCGATCGGCGAAGAGGTGGCGCGCTTCCGGCTCGCCGAGACGATGGGGCTGCAGCGCGATCCCGCCGAGCTCGTGCGCGAGGCGCAGGAGACGCTCGAGACCGCGCAGGCCCGCATGATCGAGTGCGCGGCGCGCGTCGGCTCGCGCGTTCCGCTGCTCGCTCGCGCGCGCGACGTCGAGTCGATCCGCGCGGCGCTCACATCGCTCCACGCGCAGCAGCTCGCGTCGAGCGATGCCGAGGTGATCCCGGCGTACGAGCGTCTGGTGCACGAGGCGACCTACCTCGCGCGCCGCTCCGGGCTCGTGCCGCCGGATCTGTCGGTCGCGGGCGAGGCGCTCGCGGTGAAGGTCGCGAAGATGCCGCCCGGGATCGCCGAGGCCGGGCACGCGCAGAACTGGCCGGCGCCGCTGACGGCAGGGCGTCCCCGCGCGGACTTCCTGGTGCAGGCGCAGGCGGCGGTGCATCCGGCGATCGCGGCGCCGCTGCTCGCGGTGCACGAGGGCGTGCCGGGGCACTCGCTGCAGAGCCTCGCGTTCGCGCACGCGCGCAGCCGCGATCCGCGGCCGGTGCGCTTCATCGCGGTCGCCGACGACGTCGCGATGGCGCGCTCGTACTTCGGCGCGATGCTCTCGGTCGAAGGATGGGCGACGTGGGTCGAGGAGCGCATGCGCGAGCTCGGCTTCTACGAGGGCGCCGCGGAGCTCTACGCGTGCAACGTGCGCGCGCTGCGCGCGGTGCGCGTCGTCGCGGATCTCGGGATCCACCTCGAGACGATCACGCCCGAGGACGCGCACGGGATGCTCGTCCGCGACGCGTTCCTCCCGCCGGAGACGGCGACGATGGAGGTCGCGCGCTATCAGCGCATGCCGCTGCAGGCGCTCACGTACCTGACCGGCGCGCTCGCGATCGAGCGCCACCTCGCGCCGCTCCGCAAGCGCGGCAAGGAGCCCGCCGCGATCGCGAAGCTCTTCGCGGAGGGACCGATCCCCCCCGAGGTCCTCGCCCGCGAGGACTGACCCAGCAGGAGTGCTCGCCCCAAAGGGACCGGACGGGAGCGCGCGCTGCGCGCGCGGACGGCAGGGCCCGGAGCGGGCGAGCCGATCTGGATGCGCGCGAGCGTGACGGCTACCAGTCGGCGATCGCGGCGCCCCAGGTGAAGCCCGAGCCGAACGCGACCATCGCGACCTTCATCCCGGGCTTCAAGCGGCCCGTCGTCTCGGCCTCCCACAGCAGCAGCGGGATCGTCGCGGCGGTGGTGTTGCCGTACTTGTGGATGTTGTGGATCAGCTTCTCCTGCGGGATGCCGAGGGTCTCGGCCACGTAGGTGTTGATCCGCATGTTCGCCTGGTGGAACACGAAGAGATCGATGTCGTTCGCGCTGAGCTGCTGATCGAAGCAGACCTGCATCAGCGACATGCACATCTTCTCGACCGCGTGGCGGAAGACCTGCTTGCCGTCCATCTGCGGCCAGAGCGTCGTCGGCTCGATGCGCGCGTGACCGTCGCGCCCCTCGGGAAGCGGGACGAACGGCTTCTTGCGGATGTCCCAGACCGGCATCCAGAGCGCCTCGGCGAAGCGACCGTCGGCGCCGAGGTGCCACTTGCGGATGCCGCGCTTCGGATCGTCGGTCGGGCTGACGACCGCAGCGCCCGCGCCGTCGCCGAAGAGCGAGGTCACCGTGCGGCCGCGCGTCGTCATGTCCAGCGCCGCCGAGTGCGTCTCGCCGCCGACGACCAGCACGTGCTTCATCGCGCCCGACTGCACCATCGAGGACGCGGTGCCGAGCCCGTACACGAACCCGCTGCACTGGTTGCGGATGTCCATCGCCGGCACGTACTTGGGCATGTCGCCCTCGAACAGCTCGGTGAACTTCCGCTGCATGAAGACGCCGCTGCCCGGGAAGTGGTGCTCGGGCGAGAGCGTCGCGAAGAGGATCATGTCGATGTCGCGCGGCGTGAGCCCGGCGCGCTCGATCGCGATCTTGGCGGCCTCGTAGCCCATGTCGGCGGAGCCGACGCCGTCCTCGGCGTAGCGCCGCTCCTCGATGCCGGTGCGCTGGTGGATCCACTCGTGGGTGGTGTCGATCCCGTACTCCGTCCGGAGATCGTCGTTCGTGACCACGCGCGGCGGCACGTAGCCGCCCGTCCCCGAGATGTATGCGTTCGGCACGTGGAACCTCCAGCGGTCGGTCCGGTTAGCACGTCCCCGCGCGGGTGCACAGGCGGGTTTCTCACCATTCGGGGCTGCGACGCAGGGGCGCGCGGACGATTGCCCCAGCGGGGCACTCTGCGTCGAATCGGCGTCGATGCGCGGCCTGTGGACTACGCCTCTCGAGCGCCGTCGAGCCCGGTGATCGCTGCATGTTTCCGGCGTGGTCGGCCGCGCGGTCCACGACGGCGCGAGCGCGGGTCCGTGATGCGTAGCGCCCCGGCGGCGCGCTCACCGGGGCACGTCGGTTGCAGCCGCGGCGGGGCCCAATGGGGCGGGTACACAGAGGAGTGACATGCGGCACGACTGGGGAATGAACGGGCAGAACGTCGACTGGCGCGCGCAGGACATGGGCCGCTCACGTGACGACGAGCGCGGCGGTTCGATGCGCGGGCGCGACGCGGACCGCGGCTGGTACGAGCAAGGGGGAGGCGGTCGCGGGGGCGGCTGGAGCTCACGCGATCAGGAGCGCGGCGGTCGCGAGCAGGGCGGCTGGAGCGGTCGTGAGCAGGGCGGCGGGGGCGGTCGCGATCAGGGCGGCTGGAGCGGTCGCGATCGGGGCGGCTGGAGCGGTCGTGAGCAGGAGCGCGGATGGAGCCCGCGCGATCAGGAGAGCGAGCGCGGCGGCATGCGCGGGCAGCGCGGGATGCGCGGCGACGACGAGATGCAGCTGCAGCGCGGTGAGGCGCCGCTCGTGAAGGTGATCGAGGTCGTCGCGCAGTCGCCGCACTCGTGGGAGGACGCGACGCGCCGCGCGCTCGCCGAGGCGAGCCGGACCATCGACGACATCAAGTCGATCTACGTGAAGGACATGCAGGCCATCGTCGCGAACGGGCGGATCGTCGAGTTCCGTCTGGTCGCGAAGGTCTCCTTCGCGATCCGAGGCGAGAGCCGCACCGGGCGCAGCTCGGGCCAGCGCGACTACGCCTGAGAGCGGCGCGACGGAGCAGTGAGTCGGTGTCTCTCGGGGCGCCGACTCTGCTGCTTCTGCGCGCTCGAGAGACGAAGCGAGCCAGAGACGAATCGACGAGCGAAAGAGGAGACTGCGCATGGATCGGAATCAGCGTTACGGGATGAACGAGGACCGGGGCTACGGGCGCGACGAGGAAGTCGGCGGACGCGGCTTCGGCTCGCGCGGGGACGACGACGACCACCGCGAGCGCGGCGGCTACTTCGGGGGGCGCGATCGCGACGACGACTGGCGCGGCCGGAGCTCGATGCTGGGCAGCCGCGACGACGACTGGCGCGGCCGCGGCTACGCGGGCGGCTACCAGGGCTCGGGCATGGAGAGCAATCGCGACGAGGGGCGCGACTTCGATCGCGAGCTCGCGAGCTCGTTCGGGCGTGACCAGGATCGCGGCGGCTACGGGCGCATGGGCCTGGGCGAGCGCGGCGGATGGGGCTCCTCGCACGGCATGATGAGCCGCGATCGCGAGCGGTCGGGGATGGGCAGCTCGCAGGGCTACGGCCGCTCGCAGCAGGGCCATGGCGGCTCGCAGCAGGGGTATGGCGGCTCGCAGCAGGGGTATGGCGGCTCGCAGCAGGGGTATGGCGGCTCGCAGCGAGGTCATGGCGGGATGGGCTCTCAGCAGGGCTACGGCTCTCAGCAGGGCTACGGCGGCTACGGTCGATCGGAAGCGCGCGACTACGGCAATCGCGACTACGGCAACCGCGACTACGGCGGGCGAGGGCGCGAGTACGGCGGTCGCGACCAGGAGCGCGACGACGAGGGCGGCCTGCTCCATCGCATGGGCGAGGGCATCAAGAACGCGTTCGGCATGAACGATCGCGATCGCGGGCCGCACTTCGGCAAGGGCCCGAAGGGCTACAAGCGCAGCGACGAGCGCATCCGCGAGGAGGTCTCGGAGGTGATCGCGCGCCAGGGATGGATCGACGCCAGCGACGTCGAGGTCAAGGTCCAGAGCGGCGAGGTCACGCTGACGGGCTCGGTCAACCAGCGTGAGCACAAGCGCCAGCTCGAGCAGATGATCGAGGACATCCCGGGCGTCGACGACGTGCGGAACGAGATCCGCGTCAAGCGCGACCAGCAGACCACGATGGGTCTCGGCGGCACGACCGGCACGACCGGCACCAACCTCGGTGAGTCGAGCGAGACGGGACGCACGACCGGGCGCAACGCGCGCACCTCGTGAGCACGTCGCCCGACCGGCGATGAAGCGCGGCTCGCGGGCGCGTCGGGTGGGGGCCCCGGCGCGCCCGTGCAGCTCGTGCTGCTGCACGCGCGCCTTCCGATCGATCGTCACCCTTCGTCTCTCGCTTCGCTCCCGTCCGGCGGCGCGAATCGCGGCGCCTGCGCGCGCCGTCGCGCGGCCGCTACCGCGTTCGCAGCATCGATCTCGCCACACTCGCGATCTCCCGCCACGCAGAGATGCGCCTTCCACGTCATCATCCGTGGGCGAGCGCAGCCACTCTGCGACACCGGCAGCGCGGGTACGCCGTCTGCACCGGGACTCCAGCCGTGCCGAACAAGGCGAAGCGTCGCAGCACGCGCCTGACCCGGTGGGTCCGGTGGGTGGTGCCGTTCGCCGGCGCCGTGATCGCGGGGACGATCGCGGCGGAGAGCCGGGGACACGCATTCGGGGGCAGAGGGGTCAGGAGACGGATGGCGACGAGGACCGAACGCAAGGCCGACTCGCGGAGACGCGAGCTCAACCCGCATCGAGTGCTGCTCGAGAGCCTGCTCGCAGAGCTCTTCCAGAGCGAACGCTCCGCGGAGATCCATCCGCCCAAGGAGGCGTCACGGCTCGGCGACAGCGCGCCGGCACGAGCGCTCCGCGCGGTGTCGCAGCACGCGCGCTCGGTGCGGGCGGAGTTGCGCGAGCTCGCCCGCGAGCGGGACCTGAAGGCGACGGAAGGCGGCAGCAAGCTCGGGGATCTCTTCTCCTGGGCGCGACGCACGCTGTCGGACGGGATGATGGAAGAGGAGCGGTCCTACCGCGCGACGCTGCTCGGGATGCGGCACGGGCTCGATCTCGTGAAGCTCGTCCGCTCGACGGCCGAGTCCGCGGACGACGGTGAGCTCGCGGGGTGGTGCACCGAGTGGCTCAGCGTGCGCGAGCCGCTGGTCGAAGAGGTGTGCTCGCAGCTGGCGTGGTTCGGTTGGCATCCCGAGCGCGCGCTGCATCACCCGGGCGGGATCGGGTCGCTGCTCGACCGGCTGCTGGGCGGGCCGCGCCAGTCTCGACCGACGCTCGGCTCGGCGATCGGAAGCAGCTAGACGAAGAGCCCGCACGCGACACACGACACGAAGACAGAGAGCGAGACGAAAAGAAGCGCCGGCGCACCCGAGGGTCGCCGGCTCTTCTTGCGTCTGGTCTCGTCGCTCACGAGCGGCGGTACGCCGGCTCGCCGAAGATGTCGATCCCCGAGCGATCGTCCTCGTCCTCCGTCGCGCGCACCGGACGCATCTGCGCGTCCTCGTCGAGCGTGCGTCGCGCGAGCGCGGCGGTCGCCGGTCCGTGCAGCACCGTGCCGTCGGTGTCGAAGCGCGAGCCGTGGCACGCGCAGTCCCAGCTCCGCTCCGCCGCGTTGAAGGCGACGTGGCAGCCGAGGTGCGTGCACACCGGCGACACCGCGTGCAGCGAGCCCTTCGGATCGCGGTACACCGCGAGGCGCCGTCCCTTCACGCGCACGATCTTGCCGTCGCCCGGCGCGACCTCCTCGACGCTGCCGGCCTCGGCGCTGCCGAGCACCCAGTCCTGGACGTAGTGCACCGGCAGCTCGAGGTTCTCCTTCACGAACGTGGTCGCCGACGCGATCGGCTTGATGCGGCTCGCCGCGTAGAGCTCGGCCCACGGGTTCTTCGCGCCGAGCACGGCGTCGGTCGTGATCATCGCGGCGATCGTGCCGAACGTCATGCCGTTGCCGCTGAAGCCGGTCGCGTAGTGCACGTGCTCGCCGCTCGGGCGCTTGCCGATGAACGGCAGGCCGTCGACCGGCTCGTACACCTGCGCCGACCAGCGGAGCGCCGCGGCGCGGATGCCGAAGCGATCGAAGACGTACTTCGCGAGATCGTCGTAGTGCTTCTCGGTCTCGTGCTCGGTGCCGGTCCGATGATCGGAGCCGCCGACGACGAGGTACGACGTGCCGTTGACCTCCGCCGAGCGGATGTAGTGATACGGATCGGCGGTGTCCCAGAAGAGCCCGGGCGCGAGCTCGGCCGACGCGTCGTAGGCGAGCACGTACGACTGGTACGGGTGCACCTTCGTCTGCAGGAAGAACCGGTGCGGCGCGGCGTCGGTCGCGAACAGCACCTCGCGGCCGCGCACCTCGGCGCCCGACTCGAGGTGCACGACGCAGGGCTCGCGATCGTCGACCGCGAGCACGCGTGAGTGCTCGAAGATCCGCGCCCCGCTCTCGGTCGCTGCCCTCGCGAGCACGTCGAGGTACGCGCCGGCGTCGAGCTGAGCCTGATCCTCGTAGCGGATCGCACGACCGATGCGATCGGCGAACGGCAGCGGCACGCTCGACGTCTCGGAGACGGTGAGCCCCGCGCGCGTCGAGGCCTCGAGCTCGCGCGCGATCGTCTCGAGCCCCTTGGTGTCGTCGCGCTCGGCATACAGATAGCCCGGCACGCGCGTGAACGCGCCGTCCGCACCATGTCGGGCCGCGATCGCTCCGATCCGTTCGATCGCGGCGCGGCTCGACTGCGCGACCAAGCGCGCGCCCTCGCGGCCGAACGACGACTCGATCTTCGAGTAGCGAGTGTCGACGGCCTCGGTGAGGTGAGCGGTCGTGCTCCCCGTGACGCCGCATCCGATCGTGCGCGCCTCGAGGACCGCGACGCGCTTGCCGGCGTCGGCGAGCAGCAGCGCCGACGTGAGCCCCGTGATCCCGGCGCCGACGATCACGACGTCGACCTCGAGATCGGACTGCAAGAGCGGATAGCGCGGGTGCGCCGAGACGTTCCAGAGCGATACGGTCGACTTCATCGGCGGTTCTCCATGCGCGCGCGAAGGTGCCAGGCCCGTGCCACCGAACGTGGACCGACGCGCGCTCACGAGCGCCCGAGGCGGCCCGCGCTCGCGGTGCCGATGTGGCGAAGCGCGCCGGTGTCGCGCTCGTGCACGTGACGAAGCGGCGCGCGCCGGGAGAGATCGACGCGTGCCGCCCCTGGCTCGTTCGAGCTCGCGCGCATCCAGGCGACACATCAGCCGTCGGCGGTGCTGCGCGCCCCGGACGTCGAGGCGCGCGCTCGGATGCGGTCGGACCTGGTCGGTGATCTGCGCACGGTGGGCGAGCAGGTCGCTGAAGCGTTCCCGACACATCGCAGGAAAGCGAACGCCGCGCATCGCATTCCCGTGCGTCGTCCGTAGAATGGCCCCTCCCCGGCGCCGGCCGGGACGCTCATGGGCAGCGCTCTCGACATTTCCACGCTCGATGCGTGCTTCGGCGAGGCGCCGGATCCGGTCACGGTCTACGATCGCGACGGCTGCTGTCTCTATGCGAACGCGAGCGCCGCGACGATGCTCGGTCGGCCTCGCGCCGAGCTCTCCGGGCGCACCTGGCGTGAGCTCGATCTGCCGTCCGCGAACGCCCACGCGCTCGAGGCGCTGCGCGTCGACGTGATGCGCACGGGCGAGGCGCGCGCGACCGAGCTCGCGAGCCGCCAGTCGTGGCTCGAGCATCGGCTCAGCGCGGTGCGCGACGGCGAAGGCCGCGTGGTCGCGGTCACGATGATGTCGCGCGACGTGAGCGCGCGGCGTTGCACCGAGCAGCAGCTGCGCGCGCTGCCGGACGCGATGCCGTCGCTGGTGTGGACCACCGACGCCGACGGCGCGACGACGTTCATGAACCGCCGGTGGGAGGAGTACACCGGAGCTCCGCTCGAGAGCGGCACCTGGCATCACTGGCAGGCGCGGGTGCCGGCCGAGGATCTCGACGCGACGCTGCGCGTATGGGAGCAGTGCCTCGCGGGCGGGGAGCCCGGCGAGGCGCACTTCCGCATCCGCGACGCGCGCGGCGAGGAGCGCTGGCATCTCGCGCGCATCGTGCCGCTGCGGCGCGAGGGGGATCGCGTCGTCGCGTGGGTGGGCACCGCGACCGACGTGCACGAGGAGCTGCGCGCGAAGGGCTCGCTGCGCGAGGCGCTCCAGCGGCTCGAGTTCCACGTCGACAACTCGCCGCTCGCGGTGATCGAGTGGGATCGCGAATTTCGCGTCGCGTCGTGGTCGCGGGGGGCGGAGTCGATCTTCGGGTGGACCGAGTGCGACGTGCTCGGCAAGCACCCCGACGAGTGGCCCTTCGTGCACCCGGAGGACGCCGAGAACGTCCGTCGCAGCATCGCCAGCCGTCTGTCGGGCGCCGAGCCGCGCCAGGTCGGCTCGGGACGCCATCGACGCAAGGACGGGCAGAGCATCCACTGCGAGTGGTACGACTCCGCGCTCACCGACGAACGCGGGGACACCGTGTCGGTGCTCTCGCTCGTGCTCGACGTCACGCCGCGCGCGCTCGCGCAGCTCGAGCACGAGCAGCGCTTGATCGCCGAGACGGCGGCCCGCGCGCAGGCGGAGCTCGAGCGCGCGCGCTTCCACCGCCTGCTGCTGCATGCCCCGGCGCTGGTGGCGATCCTGCGTGGCCCCGACCACGTCTACGAATTCTTGAACGAGCGTTTCTGCGAGACGATCCCGGAGGCGCGGCGGCTGGTCGGGACGAGCGCGCGCGGGCATCGCGCCGATCTCGTCGAGGAGCACTTCCTCGCGCTGCTCGATCAGGTCTACGAGAGCGGGGAGCCGTACGAGGCGCCGGAGGTGCCGATCGTCGTGCAGGGCTCGCCCGATCGTTCGGAGACGCTGTACCTGACGTTCATCTATCAGCCGATCCGCCGAGCCGACGGAACGACGGAGGGCATCGCGAGCTTCGCGTTCGACGTCACCGAGTCGGTGCTCGCGCGCAAGCAGGTCGAGGAGGCGAGCCGCGCGAAGGACGACTTCCTCAGCACGCTCAGCCACGAGCTGCGCACGCCGCTGAACGCGATCGTCGGCTGGTCGCACCTCCTGCTCACCGACGCGCTCGACGAGCCGCAGGCGCACCGCGCGCTCGAGGCGATCGATCGTAACGCGAAGGTGCAGAAGCGCCTGATCGACGATCTCCTCGACTTCGCGCGGATGGTCAGCGGCAAGCTCGGCCTGGCCGAGAGCGCGATCGATCTGTCGACGATCGTCGGCGCGGCGATCGAGTCGATCCGTCCCTCGGTCGAGGCGAAGAACGTGAAGCTCGCGGTGTCGATCGAAGATCGTCCCGTGATCATCGGAGACGCCGATCGGCTTCAGCAGGTCGTCTGGAATCTTCTCTCGAACGCCGCGAAATTCACGGGGCCACGCGGTCGCATCGAGGTGGCGGTGCGCTCGGTCGGGCCGACGAGCGAGGGTCCGGGCAGCGCGGTGATCGAGGTGCGCGACGACGGGCTCGGGATCGACGAGCCGTTCCTGCCGCACGTGTTCGAGCGCTTTCGTCAGGCCGACAGCTCGACGACGCGTCGCCACGGGGGGCTGGGGCTCGGCCTCGCGATCGCGCGCACGATCGTCGACATGCACGGCGGCAGGATCGCCGCCGAGAGCGATGGCCTCGGCCGCGGCACCACGATGCGCGTGACGCTGCCGCGCGCGGACCGAGCGGCGCCGCCCGGGGCCGACGCGGTCGCGCTT
>JALYRN010000995.1 GCA_030855295.1 Myxococcota bacterium
GCAGGGACGCTTCGCGGGCGAGCCGACCTTCGGGCCGCCCTGAGGTAGGTTGAGGCGATGGACGAGCCGATCGTGATCCTCTGCACGGTGCCGAGCGTCGAGGTGGGTGAGGCGCTCGGGCGCGGGCTGGTCGAGGCCGGCCTCGCCGCGTGCGTCAACGTCGTGCCGGGGCTGCTCTCGATCTACCGCTGGGAGGGCGAGGTGCAGGTCGATCGCGAGGCGCAGCTGCTGATCAAGACGCGCGCGTCGCTGCTCGAGCCGGTGAGCGAGCATGTCCGCGCGAGCCATCCGTACGAGGTCCCCGAGCTCCTCGCGCTGCCGAGCGCGGGCGGGAGCGAGGCGTACCTCGCGTGGATCCGCAGCTCGACCTAGTTCCTTGAAGGGGTCATGGATGACCCCTTCCCCCCGACCGGCAGAGCCGGATCGGGGCCCCCCATCCCTGAACGCTGCGCGCGGGGCGCCAGCCCCGCTTGCGATCTGCGACGGCGCGCGGAGGCCCGTGACGCGCTCTGAGTCGACAGGAGTGCTCGCCCCGGAGGGACCGGACGGGAGCGCGCGCTTCGCGTGCGGACGGAAGGTCCCGGAGCGGGCGAGCCGATTTTTAGACAGCCTCTGAGTCGGCGGCGCGGACGTGCGTCAGGCCTTGCCGACGGCGCGGACGTTCGAGCGGACCTCGAAGACGCCGCGCTGCTTGGCCGCCGCGAGCACCTTCAGCGCCTCGCGATAGCCGCGCTGCAGCAGGTGGCGCGCGTGGCTGCGATCGAGGAACGAGTACTGCCCGAGATCCGCGGACACGTTGAGGATCGTGACGTGCGGATAGAGGCGGTGGATCAGGTCGATCCCACGCTGCTCCTTCTCGCTGAGCACCACGTTCGCGGTCTGCCGGAGCAGCGCCGCGACCGAGCCGTGCGCGAGCGACCTCTCGCCGGGGCGCGTCACGTGCGGGCGATACACGTTCGAGATGACGACGACGTCGGCACCGGCCTCGACCGCGAGATCGATCGAGAGCGTGCGCACCAGCTCGCCGTCCATGTAGTAGCGGTCGCCGATGCGATAGGGCCGGAAGAGCAGCGGCACACACGAGGTCGCCGCGACCGCCTGGCTGATCGGGACGTCCTCGATGTGACCGCGTCCGAACACCACGCGGCCCCGCCCGTCGACGTCGGTCGCGGTGACGAGCAGCGGCTTCGCGAGCTTGCGGAAGTCGTTGACCGGCAGGCGCTCCGCGAGGAATCGCTCGAAGCGATCGATCGAGAGCGCGCCGCTGGTCAGCCACCCCGGCGAGCGCCACTGCTCTCGGTTCGGCGCGCCCAGGAAGTAGCGCCCCTTGAGCGCGCCCCGCTTGTCCTCACGGAGCCAGAACGGACGCAGCCAGTCGACCATCTGATCGGCGGTGAAGCCCTGCGCGAAGAACGCGCCCGCGATCGCCCCGGTCGACGCGCCGACGTACACGTCGGGCGAGAGGCCCAGCTCCTCGAACGCCTTGAGCACGCCGAGATGCGCGATGCCCTTCGTGGCACCGCCCGAGCCGACGAACGCGACGCGCGGTGTGGAGCTCATCTCGAGGGGCCTATCACGATTCGCGGACACATGATCAGAGATCGACGAGCGCCGCTTCGAGGTCGCGCCCGATGACGAGCGCCTGCCCGTTCTTCATCGGGCGCCAGTCCGGCGGCGCCTCGGGGCCGTTGCTCGCGACCATCACGTAGCGGAACGCGCTCGAGGCGCCGCGGGCGTCGGTGGTGAGCTCGCGCTCGGTCCAGTGCATCGGGTCGCCGCGGCGCGCGGCGTACATCTCGCGGCCGTTCGTGAGCACGAAGCTCAGCGTCGCCTCGGGCGCGCCGATCTCGGACACGAGCCGATCGATCAGCGCGATCGTCGAGCGCATGGCGCCGAGCACGACCTTCGACTCGATGTCGGGGTTGTCGAGCTGGCTGCGGTCGTGGAGGAACGCGAGGAGCGAGTGGAAGACGTGCTCGCTGTCGGTGGTGCCACGGATGTTGCGCCGCAGGAAGTCCGGCATCGACTCGAGCAGCGCGTCGCGCACCGCGTCGAACCCGCTGATCGTGCCGTTGTGCGCGAAGAGCCACTGGCGCATCCGGAACGGGTGCGTGTTCTCGGAGCGGAAGTCACCGACGGTCGCCGTGCGGAAGTGGACGACTGCGCAATCCGATCGGACGTTGCCGGCGACGTCCTTCCACGCGAGCGACTCTCGCTCGAGCGCGGAGCGTGGCCGCTTCTTGTGGAGCACCTCGCCGCCCTGATAGAAGCCGATGCCCCACGCGTCGGCCTCGATGCCGGATGCGGGCCCCACGGCGACCTTCTCCTCGGTCAGCGCGTCCGCCATCCGATCCGTCCGGTTCGCCATGTACCCGATCAAGCGTCCCATTCGTTGCCTCCGCTGGACAGTTCGGTGGACGAGCGCCGAGGGCCCCGACGGGACCGCTGACGCGTGACGGTGCGCCCGTAGATGCGCCCGCCGATGTGCTTGCAGGTGGGTGGGTCCGTGCGCGAGAACCTCGCGACACGGACTGCGACGAGACGCTCGAGAGAGCCTCTGCAACCTTGGTTCCAGCGATCGCTCGACGTCAAGCGGGATCACCCTCCCTGCTTGGGATTCTCGGCGATTCCGTGATCGCCGGGCGTCGGGACGGACGCCGTATCGCGATCGCCACCGCGACTTCCGCGCCCCACCTCGCCCGCTTCGATGCGCGCTGCTCCGAGCCGCTCGAGCCGGAGCCGAGAACGCGCACGACTTGCGCGATCTCCCTGGGTCGCCACGATGCGGACGACGATCGCGCCTGCGATCGCGAGCACGAGCACGACCGCGGGCCAGACGAGATCGAGGTGAGCCATACGAGCACTCTCAGCGTCGCACCGCGCGCGGCGCGATGCACGCGGCACACGAGGGCAACCCGAGCGCTCGTGGCGTTGTTCCTCGCGTGCGCCGTCACGTGCGCCGGCGCGCGAGCGAGCGCGGCGGAGCCCGAGCGCTACGAGGTGCGGGCGCGCGTCGAG
>JALYRN010000996.1 GCA_030855295.1 Myxococcota bacterium
GTCGCCGTCCCCGAGGTGTCGACCAGCGTGCGCGCGAGCCGCGACGCCACCAGCTGCGAGGCGCGCGCCGCGTCGTCGTGGTGCCCGATCGAGTGCGCCAGCACCAGGCAGGTGCCGCCCTCGAGGATCTCCAGCGCGGCGCACGGCGCGTCGGCGTCCCGCGCTCGCACCACGAGCGAAGCCGTCTCCGCGATGAAGGAAGCATTCCTCATGACGTTCTCCACATCGACACGCACCCCGGCGATGGCACCCGCGGGTCGATGATCGTCAGGATTTCGTGCGCGCGCACTGCCCTCGAACGGACGTCGCGCCCCGCGGACCCCGGCCGCAGGCGACGATCCCCGACCCGGAGCGGCGTGACACCGCGTTCGATGCCACGCTCGCGCGCGCACATGCACATCGCGATCACCGGAGCGAGCGGGCTCGTGGGCGGCAACCTCGCGGAGGTCGCGCGCGGCGCCGGGCACGACGTCGTCTGCATCAAGCGCGGCGGCAGCCGCGTCGATCATCTGTCGCACCTCGCGGTGCGGTGGGCCGACGCCGACCTCGCGTCGACCGACGACCTGGCGCGCGCGCTGGAGGGCGCCGAGATCGCGGTGCACTGCGCGGCCGCGGTCGTGACCGGCACGCGCGCCGACGACACGATGCGACGGACCAACGTCGACGGAACGCGCCACGTGATCGACGCCTGCCGTCGCGCCGGCGTGCGACGGCTCGTGCACGTCTCGACGGTCGCGGCGATCGGCGTCGGCGACGGCACCCGCGACGTGACCGAGGACGATGCGTTCGACCTCCGGGCGCACGGCATGCTCGACGGCTACGCCGAGACCAAGCGCGCCGCGCAAGATCTCGTCGAGGCCGCCGCGCGCGCGGGCGAGATCGACGCGGTGGTCGCGTGCCCGACGCTGATGTGGGGCCCCTACGACGCCAAGCCGAGCACCGGCCGGCTCGCGGTCGAGCTCGCGCGGGGCCGCATCCCCGGAGGCACGCCGGGCACGACGAACATCGTCGACGTGCGCGACGTCGCGCGCGGCCTGCTGCTCTGCGCCGAGAAGGGGCGGACCGGCGAGCGCTACATCCTCGGGCGCGAGAACCTCACCTACCAGGAGCTCTTCGCGCGCGTCGCGCAGATCGGCGGCTTCCGCGCGCCGCGCTTCCTCGTGCCGCGGCTGCTCGCGGTGCCGATGGGATGGGGCGGCGACCTCGCGCGCGCGATCGGCGTCGAC
Source organism: Myxococcota bacterium (assembly GCA_030855295.1). GTDB lineage: Bacteria > Myxococcota_A > Polyangia > Polyangiales > Sandaracinaceae > Sandaracinus. The sequence goes on from JALYRN010000996.1 coordinate 1,227, forward strand.
GTCCCGCTCGACTCGATGGCGGTGCGCTGGGCGTACTGCCGCGGCTTCCGCTTCTCGCACGCGAAGGCGGCGCGCGAGCTCGGCTACGCCCCAGGCGCGCCCGACGACGGAATCCGCGCGTGCATCGAGTGGCTGAAGGCCCACGGCGCGCTCGCACCGCGACCGTGACCCCCTGCGGGAGGGGCCCGAGCTCTGCGATCAGTCGCGGGAGCGCACCGCGCGCGCGACGCGATCGGGCGGGCAGCCGCGCGGCTCGCAGCCGACCACACGGCTGCGCGCGTCGAGCTCGATCGCACAGCAGCGATCGAACATCTCGCGCAGCTGCGCGCGCCCGCGCTGCACGCGCGACTTCATCCCCGAGTGCGACATGCCGAGCGCCTCGGCGGCGTCCTTCTGCGAGCGTCCCCCGAGCTCCGTCATCGCGATCGCGTCGCGGTAGGTCGGCTCGAGCAGGGCGACGAAGCGGCCGACGCACTCGGCGAGCTCGGCGCGCAGCGCCTCGGAGCCCTCGCTCGCGAGATCCTCGTCGTCCGCGACGGGCTCGGGCGCGGCGTCGAGCGCTCGAAGACGCGCAGCGGCGCGGTGGTGATCGGTGATCACGTGGCGCGCGATCTGGAAGATCCACGCGGCGAAGCGCTCCTCGTCGCGCACCGCCGCGAGCCCGCGCTGCATGCGCACGAACACGTCCTGCAGCACGTCGTCGGCGTCGGCGGCCGAGCCCACGCGCCGCTCGACGAACGGCCGCAGCCTCGACTCGAGGTGATCCCACGCCTGCCGCGCATCGCTCTCCATCATGACCGCGCCTCGCTTCCCGAGAGTCTCGATCATGGAGACGGAGACCGCGACCGGAAGACGCAGACAATCGTCGCTGGTCGCCCTCGCCAGCAGGAGTGCTCGCCCCGGAGAGCGCGCGCAGGGCCCGAAGAGCGCGCGCAGGGCCCGGAGTGGGGAGCCGACTTTTTCGCGACTGCGAAATCCTGCGTCCCGGCCGAGGGTGCCCCGTCTCCTCGATGTGCTCGCAGGTCGCGAGCCTTCGAGAGGAGAACGTCATGTCGCACCAGAGCCCCTCGTCCGCGGAGCCCGAGCGGTCCCCTGCCCCGAGCACCGAACCGTCGCCGCCGCCGTGCTGCGGCGCACCCGAGCAGGCCACCTGCTGCGAGCCCGCCGCCAAGTCGAGCTGCTGCGGACCGACCGCGGCGCAGTGCGGCGGCGGCTGCGGCTGCAGGTGAGGCGACCCGCGCGCCCCGTCATCTCGCGCGGGCCGCGCACGGCGCGCTGTGACTTCCACACCCTCGAGGAGAGAAGACGATGATCGATCCCCAGCTGCCGATCGCCGTGCTCGGCGCCGGACCCGTCGGCCTCGCGGCCGCCGCGCACCTCACGGAGCGCGGGCTCTCGGTCGTGATCCTGGAGGCCGCGCCGCGCATCGCCGCGTCACTGCGCGCGTGGGGCCACGTCCGGATGTTCTCGCCGTGGCGCTACGACGTCGACCCCGCCGCGCGCCGCCTGCTCGAAGCCGCGCAGTCGGTCGAGGGCACCGCCCGCCACGCCTCGACCCACGCGGCCGGCGTCGTGATCTCCGGCGACCCGCTCGCCGACCACGTGCCGCTCCAGAAGATCGCCAAGAACGACACGATGGTCATGACCCAGTATCCGCAGAAGGCGCTCGACCACATCGGGCTGCTGAAGATGGACTTCCTGGGCCTCGCCAACCTGACCATGCTCGCCAAGTGCGTCGAATACGTGAAGGAGACGCGCGGGATCGAGATCGACCTGTCCGCGCTACCG
>JALYRN010000169.1 GCA_030855295.1 Myxococcota bacterium
AGGTGCGGGCGCGCGTCGAGCGCGACGCCGGCGTGCTCACGATCGACGAGCGCTTGTGGGCGCGCGTCGCCGCCGGCGATCGCGAGGTGCGGCTCTGGGTCTACGCGGATCGTCTCTCGGTCGCACCGCGCGTCCTCGGTGAGCGCACGTGGCGCTGGCTCTATCCGGGCGATGTCGATCGCGGCGAGGTCACGATCGAGCGGGTGACGATCGACGGCGGGGACGCGATCGACGTCGAGATCGAGCGGGCCGAGGGCGGAGCGCGCGGCCGCGACGTGCTCGGCGCCGACGTGGTGGTGCCGATCGAGCCGGGCGAGGCGCGCACGATCGAGCTCGCGATCTCGCTGCGCGTGCGGGTGCCGGCGCGGTTCGGGCGCATGGGACGCGACGGCAGCACGCTCGCGCTGGCGGCGCCCTGGTATCCGCTCGTCGTCGGAGCGGACGACGCCTGGCGCTACGTCGTGCCGCATCGGGTCGCGATCGACGCGGGCGACGGAGACGTGTGGCTCGGCGGTGAGCTGCGGGAGGGACGCTCGGAGGTCTCGCGCGAGACGTCGTACGTGCCGGCGCTCCTCGCGCCGCGCGTGCACGTGTGGCGCGGGACGATCGCGGGCGTGGACGTGACGTGGTCGTCGTTCGAGGAGATCTACGTGCCGCCGGGGCGAGAGGCGGAGGGCGAGGAGGGCCTCGACGACCTGGTGCACATCGATCGCGTCGCGCTCCTGCGCGAGGCGATGGGCCCGGTGATCGAGACCGCACGCTGGCTCGGGATCGCGATCCCGGAGCGGCTGGATCTGCTGATGGTCCCCTCGCGCACCGAGCTCGCCGCGACCGCGCCCGGAGTGGTGCTGATCTCGGATCGCTTCGGGCAGGTGTTCCCGGCCGACGTGGTGCGGGAGTTCCAGATCCGAGCGCTGCGCCGGGCGCTCTTCGCACGGCTCGCGCAGCCGATCGCGGATCGTCAGGATGCGCCGGCGGATCGGGGATGGGCCGAGGATCTGCGGAGCGTCGTGCTGCTCGAGCTCGACGACGTGCGGCGCTCGTCGGAGGCGCAGACGCCGCAGGAGCTGCTCTCGGCGTTCGCGTTCCATCCCGCGATCGATCAGCTGCTCTACGCGCCGCAGATCGCGTTCGAGGACGTGTACTTCTCGGCGATCGACGAGCCCGATCCGTACCGCGACGACCCGGCGCGCGCGCGCGTCCCGTTCGCACGGGGGCGGCGCGTGCTCGAGAGCGCGCGGGACGTGCTCTCGGAGGAAGCGTTCCAGCGCTTCGTGGCGATGATCGCGAACGGCCGGCGATCGGTGCGCTCGGCGCTCGAGCGGGTGGATCCGAGCGCGCTGCTGCGCCTGCCGATCTGGCTCGAGTACCCGCAGCTGCCGGTGAATTACCGGCTCGGCGAGATCGTCTCGGAGCGCACCGAGGACGGGCGCTGGCGCCATCGCGTCGAGGTCATCCGCGAGGGCGCGCATCGGGTGGAGCCGGTCGAGGTCGAGGTCGAGGACGCGAGCGGGGCGCGTGCGACGGGCGTCTGGGACGGACCGGGTGCGCGCGGCGAGGTGGTGATCGAGACCGACGCGGAGCGCCGCGGCGTCACCGTCGATCCGCGGCATCGACTGCCGCAGAGCGCGTCGATCGCGGAGGGGCATCCGCGCGCCGACGACGCGACCGAGCAGCCCTGGCGCCCGCCGATCTTCACGGGGTTCGCGTTCGACGTGCTGGCGTCGGAGGCGAACGTCACCGGCGTGATCGACGTCGTGCTGCGGCGCCGCTACGACCTCGAGCACACGGTGTCGCTGCGGCTGCTGCGCACCGCCGCGCGGACCGGAGGTCGGCTGCGCTACCTGCAGAGCGTCGGGCCGAAGGTGCACGAGAACCGTCGCTCGATGACGCTCGGCGCGGGGCTCGGTTTCTACTACGTGCACCCGGGGTTCGGGGGTCGCAGCCAGATCGGCGGCTACGCGACCGAGATCGATCTGCTGCTCGCGATCGACACCCGCAGCTACGTGTACGACTGGCGCGAGGGCTTCTCGGTCGTGTGGCAGGTGCAGGCGACGACGACGGTGCTCGAGGACGGCACCGTGGGGGCGAGCGCGCGGGCGACGGCGCGCGCGTCGAACACGTGGGCGATCGGGAACCTGCACGCGATCGTGCTGGTCGGGCACGCGGGCCTGACGATCAACCCGGTGCTCGACGCCGATCTGCAGTCGATGGGTGGGCGCTACGGGCTGCGCGGGTTCGCGAACGACGAGCTGCTCGGGACGAGCGCGCTCTATGCGGTCGCGGAGCATCGGTTCACGGTCGTGACCGACGTCGCGTGGAACGTCTTCCACGCGCTCTGGGCGCGCGAGCTGCAGCTGGCGTGGTGGCTCGGCGGAGGCGTGCTGCTGGGCGCGGCGGACGGACGCGACGCGGTGGGCGCGGGCGAGGCGGGGCTCGGTCTGCGCGTGCACTACGAGTACGCAGGCATCCAGCCCGGCGTGCTCGCGATCGACGTGGGCGTGCCGATCAGCCGCTGGGCGCAGAGCCCGCCGTGCTTCCTCGGAACGGGCGGCGCGTGCGATGCGCGCAGCGTTCCGGTTGGGTTCTACGTCTCGGTCGATCAGTACTACTGACGCCGACCATCGACGGGGCGTCAGGTCGTCGGCTTCATGCGGACGAGGGCGCCGGTCCAGGCGGGGACGACGTCGCGCTCGAAGCGCTCGTGCTCGGTGGCGCTGGTCGCGAACGCGGGCTCGCGCAGTGCGCGCTTGGTCGCGGCGTACGCATGGCGCGGGAGCTTGGTGCGCACCTCGAGCCTCGTGAGCGCGGTCTCGCGCAGGTGGCCGCTCGGCGCGATCTCGTCGAGGAGGCCGATGCGGAGCGAGTGCTCGGGGGAGTGACGCTCGGCACCGAGCAGCGCGGTCTCGACGTGCGGCGGCGGCACGCGCGCGCGGAAGACCGCGGTCACGAACGGCGGATACGTGAGCCCGATCGCGACGCCGGTCATGCCGATGCGGACCCGCGGATCGTTGGTGCCCACGCGGAGATCGCAGCACTGCACGATCAGGCAACCGCCCGCGACCGCGTGGCCGTTGACGAGCGCGAGCGTGGGCGCCGGATGCAGGAAGAGCTTGCGCACGACGCGCTCCATCGTCGCGAGCAGGCGCGCGACCGCGTCGGCGTCCGCCTTCGCGAGGTCGTCGAGATCGAGCCCCGCCGAGAACGCGTCGCCCTCGCCGGTGATCAGGATCGGCGCGTCGCCTGCGGCGTCGATGTCGCGCTCGAAGGCGTCGAGCATCGCGAGCGACATCGTGTTGGGGCCGCGGCCGCGCAGGGTGATCTCGTGCATGCGCGCAGTTCTACTCGATCACGCGACCGCGAGAATCTCGGAGCTGCCGCGCGCTCGTGGCACGCTGGTCGCTCGATGGCCGCGTCGGACCTGCTGCTGGACGAGTACCTGATGCACCTGAAGGTCGAGCGCGGCCTCGGCGCGGCGACGGTGCAGGCGTACGCGACCGACCTCGCGCGGTTCGCGCGCCACCTCGCGACCGAGGGCGCCGAGGCGACGAGCGCGGACGGTGCGGCGATCAGCGGGTTCCTCTACTCGCTGTCGAAGGCGGGGCTCTCGGCGCGCTCGCAAGCGCGCTACCTGTCGTCGCTGCGCGGGCTCTACAAGTGGATGCTCGCGGAGCGGCACGTCGCGCGCGATCCGACCGAGCTCGTCGACGGACCGCGGCTCGCGCGGAAGCTGCCGGTCGTGCTCTCGAAGCGCGAGGTGCTCGCGCTGCTCGCGGCGCCCGACGCCGACGAGAGCGCGCTCGGGATCCGCGATGCCGCGATGCTCCACACGATGTACGCGGCGGGCCTGCGCGTCAGCGAGCTGGTGCGCCTCGAGCTCGGCGATCTGAACCTCGAGACCGGGTTCGTGCAGGCGTTCGGGAAGGGGCGGAAGCGCCGCATCGTGCCGCTCGGCGCACCCGCGCGACGGCGCATCGAGCGATGGCGCGACGAGGTGCGCGGCCGCTGGGCGCCGTCGTCCTCGCGCTTCGCGTTCGTCACCGAGCGCGGCGAGCCGATGACGCGGCAGAACTTCTTCGCGCGCGTTCGCTCCTGGGCGGTCGCCGCCGGCATCGGTCGACCGATCAGCCCGCACAAGCTGAGGCACTCGTTCGCGACGCACCTGCTGCTCGGCGGCGCGGATCTGCGCGCCGTCCAGACCATGCTCGGCCACTCCGACATCACGACGACCCAGGTCTACACCCACGTCACCGGCGACCACCTGGGCAAGATGCACGAGCGCTATCACCCGCGAGGGTAGTCGGCAGCGCTCGACCCGGAGGCAGCTCGCTCGTGACCGCGCTCACACGCGGACCCAAGGGGCGCTCGTGGGCGGCTCGCGCGAGCAGATCGCGGCCGCCGTTCCGTGGTACAAGGCCTCCCCACGCCGCCCGCCGCCGACGCCGGGCGCGTCTTTCCGCCGCAGCGCTCCTCCCGTTCCTGGGGTCGGGCGCGCGGCTCCGCGTCCCCGAAGCCACGCGACGCACAGACACCTTGGAGGACTCCGAATGACGGCCACGCAGGGCACCGCGATCACGATGTCGAAGGACGGCAAGCTCAACGTCCCGAACGACCCGATCCTCCCGTTCATCGAGGGTGACGGCACCGGCCGCGACATCTGGCGCGCCAGCGTCCGCGTGTTCGACGCCGCGGTCGAGCAGGCCTACGGCGGCAAGAAGAAGGTCCACTGGCACGAGGTCTACGCCGGCGAGAAGGCCTTCCAGAAGTTCAACAACTGGCTGCCCGACGAGACGATCGCCGACTTCCGCAAGTACCTCGTCGGCATCAAGGGCCCGCTGACGACGCCGATCGGCGGCGGCATCCGCTCGCTGAACGTCGCGCTGCGGCAGCTGCTCGATCTCTACGTGTGCCTGCGCCCGGTGCGCTGGTTCGAGGGCGTGCCCTCGCCGGTGAAGAAGCCGGGCGACGTCGACATGGTGATCTTCCGCGAGAACACCGAGGACATCTACGCCGGCATCGAGTTCGAGGCGGGAACGCCCGACGCGGAGAAGTTCCTCTCGCTGCTGAAGGAGAGCTTCCCGAAGGCGTACTCGAAGATCCGGTTCCCGGAGTCGAGCGGCATCGGCATCAAGCCGGTCAGCCGCGAGGGCACCGAGCGCCTCGTGCGCGCCGCGCTCTCGTTCGCGCTCGAGCACAAGCGCAAGAGCGTCACGTTCGTCCACAAGGGCAACATCATGAAGTTCACGGAAGGCGCCTTCCGGAACTGGGGCTACGCGCTCGCCGAGAAGGAGTTCGGCGACCGGGTCTACACCTGGGATCAGTGGGAGCGCACGAAGGAGCGTGACGGCGAGGACAAGGCGAACGCCGAGCAGAAGGCGGCGCTCGCGGGCGGCAAGCTGCTCGTGAAGGACGCGATCGCCGACATCACGCTGCAGCAGGTCCTCACGCGCCCGACCGACTTCGACGTCATCGCGACGCTGAACCTCAACGGCGACTACCTCAGTGACGCGCTCGCGGCGCAGGTCGGCGGCATCGGAATCGCGCCCGGCGGCAACGCGAACTACGTCACGGGACACGCGATCTTCGAGGCGACGCACGGCACTGCGCCGAAGTACGCCGACAAGGACATGGTCAATCCGTCGAGCGTCGTGCTCAGCGGAGAGATGATGTTCCGTCATCTGGGCTGGACCGAGGTCGCCGACCTGATCATCAAGGGCGTCGACGGCGCGATCGGCGCGAAGACGGTCACGTACGACTTCGCGCGCCAGATGGAAGGCGCCACGCAGATCAAGTGCTCCGAGTTCGGAGACGCGATCATCAAGCACATGCAGTGAGTGGGAGAGGAATCGAGCACATGGCCAAGCGCAACAAGATCGCAGTCATCGGAGCGGGGAACATCGGCGGCGAGCTGGCGATGCTCGGCGCGCGCCGCGAGCTCGGCGACGTCGTCCTCCTCGACATCCCGGACAAGGAGGGCGTCGCGAAGGGCAAGGCCCTCGACATCATGCAGACCGGCGCGCTCGAGGGCTTCGACGCCAAGGTCAGTGGCACCAGCGACTACGCCGACATCGCGGGCTCCGACGTCGTCGTCGTGACCGCGGGCGTGCCGCGCAAGCCGGGCATGAGCCGCGACGACCTGCTGACGATCAACCTCAAGATCATCCGCAGCGTCGCCGCCGGCATCAAGCAGCACGCGCCGCACGCGTTCGTCATCGTCATCTCGAACCCGCTCGACGCGATGGTCTACGAGATGAAGAAGGTGACGGGCTTCCCGAAGGAGCGCGTCGTCGGGATGGCGGGCGTGCTCGACTCGGCGCGCTTCCAGTGCTTCATCGCCGAGGCGGCCGGCACCTCGACCAAGGAGATCCGCGTGCTCGTGCTCGGCGGGCACGGCGACACGATGGTGCCGGTGCTCAGCGCATGCACGATCAACGGCATCCCGGTCACGCAGCTGGTCGCGAAGGAGAAGCTCGACGCGATCATCGAGCGCACCCGCAACGGCGGCGGCGAGATCGTCAAGCTCATGGGGACCAGCGCGTACTACGCGCCGGCGTCGGGCGCGATGGAGATGGCGGCGAGCTACCTCAAGGATCAGAAGCGCCTGCTCGCCTGCGCGGCCTATCTCGACGGCGAGTACGGCTACAAGGACATCTACATGGGCGTGCCGGTGATCGTCGGCGGCAAGGGCATCGAGCGCGTCGTCTCGATCGAGCTCAGCGCCGACGAGAAGGCGATGCTCGACAAGAGCGCCGACGCCGTGAAGTCGTTGATCGCCGACGCCGCGAAGCTCTGAAAGAATTTCGATGAACATCCACGAGTACCAGGGCAAGCAGATGTTGGCGCGCTACGGGATCCCGATCCCGAAGGGCGTCCCCGCGTTCACGGTGCCCGAGGCGGCCGCGGCTGCGAAGCAGCTGATCAGCGAGACCGGCAGCGAGGTCGTCGTCATCAAGGCGCAGATCCACGCGGGCGGGCGCGGCAAGGCCGGCGGCGTGAAGGTCGTCAAGGGCGCAGCGGCGGCGGAGGACGCGGCCAAGGCGATGCTCGGCGCGACGCTGGTCACGCCGCAGACCGGGCCGAAGGGCAAGGTCGTCAATCGCCTCTACGTCGAGCAGGGCCTCAACATCGCGCGCGAGATCTACATGGCGATGCTCGTCGATCGCGAGACGCGCCGCGTGGTGTTCATGGCGAGCACCGAGGGCGGCGTCGAGATCGAGCAGGTCGCCGCCGAGACGCCCGAGAAGATCCTCAAGGCGTACGTCGATCCCGCGACCGGGCTGATGCCCTATCAGGCACGGAAGATCGGGTTCCAGCTCGGGCTCTCGGGCACGACGATGAACCAGTTCGTCTCGTTCGCCTCGAAGATGTACGAGATGTTCATCGCGGAGGACTGCGCGCTGGTCGAGATCAACCCCTTCCTGATCACCAAGGAAGGGAACGTCGTCGCGCTCGACGCGAAGATCGGTCTCGAGGAGAACGCGTCGTTCCGCCACAAGGAGTGGGACGCGCTGCGCGATCCCAGCGAGGAGAACGCGGTCGAGACCGCTGCCAAGCAGGCGGGCCTCAGCTACGTCGCGCTCGAGGGCAACATCGGCTGCCTCGTCAACGGCGCGGGCCTCGCGATGTCGACGATGGACATCATCAAGCACTTCGGCGGACAGCCCGCGAACTTCCTCGACGTCGGCGGCGGCGCGACGAAGGAGCAGGTCACCGAGGCGTTCAAGATCATCGTGAAGGACCCCGACGTGAAGGGGATCTTCGTCAACATCTTCGGCGGCATCATGAAGTGCGACGTCATCGCCGCCGGCGTGATCGCGGCGACGAAGGAGGTCGGCCTCAAGGTGCCGCTGGTGGTGCGCCTCGAGGGCACCAACGTCGAGATGGGCCGCAAGATGCTCGCGGAGTCGGGGCTCGCGATCACGGCCGCCGACGACATGAAGGACGGCGCCAAGAAGATCGTCGCGCTCGCAGGAAAGGGAGCCTGAGATGGCGATTCTCGTCGGAGACAACACCCGCGTCGTGGTCGCGGGCATCACGGGCAGCGCGGGCTCGTTCCACGCGGACATGTGCGCGGCCTACGGCACCGCCATCGTCGGCGGCGTCACGCCGGGGCGCGGCGGGCAGACGTGGGAGGGCAAGACCTCGGGCAAGACGGCCCCGGTCTTCGACACCATGGAGGCCGCGCTGAAGGAGACGGGCGCGAACTGCTCGCTCGTGTTCGTGCCGCCGCCGTTCGCGGCCGACTCGATCCTCGAGGCGGTCGACGCCGGGATCGCGCTGGTCGTCTGCATCACCGAGGGCATCCCGGTCGCGGACATGCTCAAGGTGCGGCGCGTGCTGGACTCGCAGAAGAAGACGCGCCTGATCGGGCCGAACTGCCCGGGCATCATCACGCCGGGCCCGTCGGGCAAGGGCGGCTGCAAGATCGGGATCATGCCCGGTCACATCCACACGCCCGGGCACATCGGCGTCGTGTCGAAGTCGGGCACGCTGACGTACGAGGCGGTGCACCAGCTGACGACGCTCGGGCTCGGCCAGAGCACCGCGATCGGCATCGGCGGCGATCCGATCAACGGCACCGACTTCATCGACGTGCTCGAGATGTTCAACGCGGATCCGGACACGCACGGCGTGATCCTGATCGGCGAGATCGGCGGCAGCGCCGAGGAAGCGGCGGCCGAGTACATCGCGAAGCACTTCAAGAAGCCGGTCGCCGGCTTCATCGCGGGCGCGACTGCGCCCCCCGGCAAGCGCATGGGCCACGCCGGCGCGGTGATCAGCGGCGGCAAGGGCACGGCCGCCGAGAAGCAGAAGGCGCTGATCGCGGCCGGCGTGAAGATCGCGCCGACTCCGAGCGACATGGGCTCGACCCTCAAGTCGATGCTCTGATCAGAAACCGGCTCTCCACCGGGAAGGACGCGCCGCGATGCAGGCCCTGATCGTCACCCGCTGCCTGCGCGCGCTCCTCAGCTACAGGCAGTAGCTTGCGGTGCGTGCTCGGCACCGGGTGCCGCTGAGGGCCAGCCTCACGGCGCGAGGTGCTCGCGAGCGTCCGTCCTGGCCAGCTGACGGCGAGCTCGAGCCCGCGCGGAGGGCGCGGTGACGAATACGAGGCGTTCCGTCGAATCAGACGGGACGCCTCGTGTCTTTTGCGCTATAGGGCGCCCCCGATTTCCCCCTTCCATTGCAGAAGAAGCGAGCTCGCCATGGCCACCGAGAAGACGTTTGCGATCGTGAAGCCCGATGCCGTCGAGAAGAACCACATCGGTGGGATCCTCGCGATGATCGAGAAGAGCGGCCTCCAGATCCGCGCGCTCAAGATGATGCACATGACCCGTCCGATCGCGGAGGGCTTCTATCACGTGCACAAGGCGCGTCCGTTCTTCGGCGAGCTCGTCGAGTTCATGACGCGCGGGCCGTGCGTCGTGATGGTGCTCGAGGGCGAGGGCGCGATCGCGAAGTGGCGCGAGCTGATGGGCGCGACCGATCCCGCGAAGGCGGCCGACGGCACCGTCCGCAAGGAGTTCGGCGCGAGCGTCGGCGAGAACGCGACGCACGGCTCGGACGGCGCGGACACCGCGAAGTTCGAGATCGGCTTCTTCTTCCCGGGATACGAGACGGCCTGAGCACGTCCCCGTCGGTCCGGAGGTCGTCAGACGGGGGCTCGTAAGGGCCCCTGTCGCGTTCTAGGCTCTCCGGGATGCGCGGGAGCCGTGCCGTTCTCGGTCTCCACTGTCTTGCCCGGACTGGTCTCGCTGTGCTCGTGCTCGGCGCGGGCTGCGCGAGCGCCACGCGGCAGAGCGCCCCGCCCGCGGCAGTGGCGCCCCGCGACGAAGGCGTGCGGCTCGCCGAGCTGCTG
>JALYRN010000997.1 GCA_030855295.1 Myxococcota bacterium
CCGCCGCACCCTCGGGGGCATCGGCCGCGGGTGCCGCGTCGGCGGCGGGCGCCGCATCGTCGCTCTGCTCCGCGACCGCCGTCAGATCGCTCTCGCGCACGAGCCCGCGGATCGCCGCGGCATCGTCGACCGCGACGTAGACGTCGACCCGCCCGTCGCTGACGCGCGACAGCTCGCGCGCCCAGCCCGGTCCGCGCAGGCGCCCGATCACGCGATCGAGGAAGCGCACGCGCGCGCCGCGCTCGACACGGTGCAGCGGTCCTTCCTCCTCGGCGATGCGCGCCGGCATCTCGTCCTCGGCGGCGCTCGGCGGCTCGTAGGTCGCGCTCGGCGATGCCTCGGCGTCCTCCAGCTCACCTTGCACGTAGCCGACGAGATAAGGGCCGACGCCCGCGCGCACCCCCGACCATCCGCTGCGCTCGCGCAGCACGACGACGGTCTGCGGCGGATCGGTCGCCGGCAGCGTCGCGATGACGCGTCCGTTCGGTCGATCGTAGACCGGCACCTCACGCCCCGCGGGCAGGCGCTTGTTCTGTCCGGGGTTCAGCTCGGTGTCGCCGCCGGCCGGCCGCTCGTCGGTCAGCCAGCTCGTCGGGAGCTCCGCGGTCCACGGCCCGAGCCGATCGCTCTCGCCACGCCCGAGCCAGGGCGCGATCTCGACGCGGAATCCGTCGTTCGTCCGCTCGGTGATGCTGACGAAGTCGCCGACGCCGACGTACGTCGGCGTGCCCTCGATGCGCCCGCGCTGCGCGGTGTACGCGCCCACGCGCCCGAGCGGCATCCAGCCTCGCGCCGACAGACCGCCCGCGATCGTGACGGGCACGCGGCCGTTCTGCGGAGGGCCGTCGAGACGAACGCGCGTGCCCGGCGAGATGTAACCGATCGCCGGCGACTCGTCGTCGGGTCCGAGGTAGAGCGCGGGGCCGGCGCCGGGCGTGACCACGAGGATGCCCGGCCAACCCTCGGGCGGCCCGGTGCGCGCGGTCTCGTCGTCGCCGATCGCCCGCGGCGGCGCGGCGGCTCCGCCGCCACATCCCGCGACGAGCGCGAGCGACACGAGCGAGCACGAGAGCAGCGGAGCGACCCACGACCTGGCACGAAGCATGTCGCACCCGTAGCAGAACGTGGCCCGGCGCACAAAACCCGAGCTGGCCTCTTCGACGACCGAGCGTCGCCGGGAGCGCGCTCCGTCCTCCGCCAGGAGCGCACGCACGTGCAGCGAGGACGACGAATGACTCGATCCGAGTGAGCCCCGCTCGAGTCAGATCATGTCGAACACGAGCTTCGCCATGCTCGCGGAGACCGCGACCACCACCACCACGCGCACGAAGCGATCGCCGAGCGCAACGGTCGCGCGCGCGCCGACCAGCCCGCCGATCGCGCTCGAGACTGCGAGCACGCCGCCGCGCACGAGATCGATCTCCTCACCGCGGGCCGCGAACACCGCGATCGCGACGATCGTCAGCGCGAGCGTGACCGTGCTCTTCACCACGTTCGACGCGACCAGTGAGACCCCGTGCGCGATCGAGAGATAGAGCAGCACGACGATGCCCAGCCCGGCCTGCAGGAACCCGCCGTAGACGCCGATGCCGACGAACGCCGCGATCATGCCCGCGGTCGGCGTCGGCATCCGCGCGCGCGCAACGCGCTCGCGCTCGCTTGCCTCGGGGACGACCGCGCCCTCCTCCGCGCGCTCCTCCGGCGCCGCCGCGGGAGCGCGCCTGGCGGGCACCAGCGAGAGCACCAGCATCACGCCCATCGCGATCACGATCGCGATCCGCATCTGCTCGGGCGCGAGGAGCGTCGCGACGAACGAGCCGATGCCGCCGCCGATCATCGCGGCCGCCGTCAGCACCACTTCGCTCTTGCCGATCGAGAGCCCTGCGCGCCGATACCCGAGCACCGCCGCGATCGTCGTCGCGAGGATCCCCAGACGGTTCGTCGCGTTGGCCGCGCTCGCGTCGAGGCCGGTGAAGATCAGCGCCGGCAGCAGGAGCAGAGAGCCCGCGCCCGCGACCGTGTTGATCCATCCGGCGATCACTCCGACGATCGCGAGCAGGATCAGATCGACGGCGCTGGCGTCCATGGTCCTCGGCGAGGCGGGCGCTCGCCCGCTCGTTCAGGCGCCCGCGCGCCGGGCGCGCTCCCGTACGCGCCCTCCGGGGCGAGCACTCCTGCCGACTCAGCGCGACGCGGGCCGCAGCTTGATCCCGAGGAACGTCGCGATCGGCTGCGCGAGCTGCCGCGGGATGACGTTCAGGCGATCCTCGACGACCGCGCGAGCGCGCGCGTGAGGCTCGCCCTTGAGCGACGGCAGCACGATCTCCGTCCAGCGCTGCAGCGTCTTCGGATCGGCGCTCGAGAGCGCGAGCTCGAGCACCGGCTCGAGCCGCTTCTGGTACGCGACCGACGCAGTGCAGAGCGCCGCGAAGGTGGACACCAGCCCGTCCTTGCCCATGTCGGACGACTGCGCGAAGCGCTCGGTCAGCATCGGCAGGTGACGCGCGACGCGCGCCGGCGCGAGCCGCGCCATCACGGGGAGCGCCGCCGCCGCCGTCTGCACCGAGCGCTTCGGGCCCGTCGTGACGACGTGGACGAGCTTGTCGATCACCGGCACGAGCATCTCGGGCTTGCGCGCGAGCAGCTCCTCGAGCACGCGCGCCGAGCCCGTCGCGGTGGTCGGCTTGTCGCTCATCAGATGCTCGGCATGCGCCATCACCGAGCTCGTGTCCGTCGCCTCGACGATGCGATCGGCGAGGTCACCCGCGCCTCCGCCTCCGCTGCGCGGTGCCTCGTCGGCGCGCCCGGTGTCGGCGCTCGCATCGCCGCGCGCGAGATCGACGCTCGGCTCGGCCGTCGTGCTGTCGGCCGGCGCCTCGCGCACGTCGGACTCGTCGGAGCGGCTCGAGCTCTTCGACGCGCTTCCGGCCGCGACCGACGCCGTCGTGCTCTTGGCGGGCGCGCTCTTGGCGGGCGCACGCGCCGCCGGCTTCTTCGACGCGGAGGCCTTCGC
>JALYRN010000998.1 GCA_030855295.1 Myxococcota bacterium
GCTCGGCGCTGATCGCGGGGCGTCGCGTCTCGCTCGACGCCGCGCTCGGCGGGTACGATCTGACGCATGGGCTGCTCGCGCGCCGCACGCGCTGGAACTGGGCGTTCCTGATGGGCCGCGCCAGAGGCGGCGAGCCCATCGCGCTCAACCTCGTGCAGGGCTTCGTCGGTGAGCCCGAGTGCGCGGTGTGGATCGACGGCGAGCCGGTGCCGCTCGCCGAGGGGCGCTTCACGTTCGCGCAGGAGGCGCCCGAGCGCCCGTGGCGCGTCCGGACCGCCGACGGCGCGGTCGACCTCGCGTTCGAGCCCGGCGGCGTGCACCGCGAGCACCGCGACCTGCGCGTCGCCCGCGCCCGCTTCGTGCAGCCGGTCGGGACGTTCAGCGGCACGATCGACGTCGGCGGGCGCCGCCTCGAGCTCGAGCGCGTGCCGGGCGTCGTCGAGGATCAAGACGTCGTCTGGTGAGCTGCGCCCGCGCGCCCTCGATCGTGAGGTAGGCGAAGACGCCCGAGGCGAGTGTGGTACACCTCGCTGGCCCGAATGGACGTCCTCTTGGCGCTCCCGCTGTCGCGCGAAGAGCTGCCGGAATCGCTCCGGCGCTTCGGCGATCCCAACGCCCCGGTGCCGGCCCGCACGATGGCCGCGCGCGGGCTCGTGCCGCTCAAGGGCGGCGATCTCGTCGCGCTCCTGCTCCAGCTCCAGGCGGACCCCGCGCCGGAGATCAGCGGCAGCGCGAAGGAGACGCTCGCGAGCCTGCCGCCCGAGGTGATCGACGCCGCGTGCGACGCGCCGCTGCATCCGGCCTTCCTCGACGCGCTCGCGGACCACGTCGCGACGTCGATCGAGCGCACCGAGCGCATCGTCGCGAACCATGCGACCGCGGACGCGACGATCGTGCGCGTGGCGCGGACCTGCCCGGATCGCGTCTGCGAGCGCATCGCGATCAACGAGCAGCGCGTGCTGGGCGCGCCCGCGATCATCGAGGCGCTCTACAAGAACCGCAGCACGCGCATGTCGACGGTCGATCGTCTCGTCGAGCTCGCGGCGCGGCACGGCCTCGAGCTCGACGGCGTGCACACGTTCCAGGCGCACGTCGAGGCGATCAAGGGACAGCTGATCCCCGAGCCGACCGACGAGCCGCTGCCGGGCGACGACGTGCTCGCCTCGGCGCTCGAAGTCGACGGCGACATCGACGCGATCGAGAGCGACGCGGTCGAGGGCACCGAGAAGGTGCGCGACGAGTTCAAGCCGCTGAGCCTCCAGATCTCGACCATGACGATCCAGGAGAAGCTGCGCCTGACGCTGGTCGGCAGCGCGGCGGCTCGCGCGCTCCTGGTGCGCGACTCGAACCGCCTGGTATCGATGGCGGCGATCGCGTCACCGATGATGACGGAGGCCGAGGCCTCCGGGATCGCGAACAGCCGTCAGGTCGGCGAGGACATCCTGCGGTTCATCGGCAACAAGCGTGACTGGCTCGGCAATTACGAGGTCAAGAAGGCCCTCGTCTTCAATCCCAAGACGCCGATCGGCGTCTCCATGAAATTCTTGTCGCACCTTCACACCGGCGATCTGCGGCTGCTGGCGAGGGGGCGCGGCGTGCCCGCCGCGCTCAAGCAGACGGCGGCCCAGCGCGTGGCGAAAAAGGGGGGGTGACGGAGGTCGGATGTCGTTCTTCAAGCGGATGTTCGGTGGAGTGAGCGCAGAGGAGGAGCGCCGCGAGGCGGACCGCCTCCTGGCGCGCTCCGATCACTTCGAGGCACGGCAGGCCTACGAGCGCGCGCTCGAGAAGAACAAGGGCGCCGACGCGACCTTGCGCGAGCACTGCGAGGCGCGCTTGCTCGAGTGCTACGACGCGATGGCGGAGGAGCGCATCGCCGACGCGGAGCGGCTGCGCGTCGAGGGGCAGCTCGAGATCGCGCGCGGCGAGCTCACGACCGCGATCGAGCTGGCGCGCAGCGCGAGCGTGCGGGAGCGCGCGCGGCGCGCGATCGAGATGCTCGAGCGCCGTGACGCGGTGGAGCAGGCGACCGAGCAGCCGGAGCTCAGCGACGACGATCGCTGGGCGGTGATCGCCGGCACCTGGGAGCAGCCCCAGATCGACGAGTACGACGAGTACGGCGACGAGTTCCGCGAGGCGATCCTCGCGCTGCACGACAACCGCCCGAAGGACGCGCTCCCGGTGATCGAGCGCCTCGTCGAGGAGCACGGCGAGGACGCGACCTATCTCTGGCTCGAGGCCGGGCGCGCGCGCCTGGTCGACGGTGACGAGGAGGGCGGCGCCGACGCGCTGCGCCGCTTCCTGGACCGCATGGCCGAGAGCGACGACGACGACGACGATCGCAGCGACGCGCGGCTCGCGGCGCACCTCGCGCTCGCCTCGCTCGCCGACCGCAAGGGCGACGAGGAGAAGGCGATCGACTGGCTGCAGAAGGCGATGGTCGCGATGCCCGACGATCCGCGCCCGTACCTGCAGCTCGGCGTCTACCTGCGCGAGAAGGGCCACGCCGACGAGGCGATCGACGTGCTCGAGACCGCGATCGAGCTGATGGACGACGATCGTCCGAGCTGGGAGGCCTACCAGGAGCTCGGCCTCGCCAAGATGGATGCCGGCCACGACGTCGAGGCGATCGATCTGCTCGAGAAGGTCGTGCGCTTCTTCGTGTCTCGCTCGAGGCTCGACTTCCCGCGCGCGAGCGCGCTCCCGCTCGCGCGCCTCCACGAGAAGCAGGGGCAGCTCGAGCGCGCCGCGGATCTCTACCGCAACCTCGCGAGCGGCAGCGATCGCGCCAACCACCTCGAGTACCACCGCGAGGCCGCGCGCGTGCTCACCGAGCTCGGCCTCTACTCGGAGGCGCGCCGCATGCTGACGCGCGCCGCCGCGCTCGCGGAGTCGGAGCCCGCGGTGCTCGCGACCGTCGAGGCCGACATCGTCGCCCTCGACGCGCGCGCGGACTGACGGCATGAGTGCTCGCCCCGGCAGCGTGCGCACGCGCTGGGCCGTGCTCGCG
>JALYRN010000999.1 GCA_030855295.1 Myxococcota bacterium
TCGCCGACCAGCGCGAGATCCGGCGTCGGCACCAGCAGCGACGCGATCGCGCCGTGCTCGACGCGGATCTGCCGCGCGCGCGCGAGCGGTGCGCCTCGACGATCGCGCGCGGCCGCGAGCAGCACCTTCTCCTCGATGCCGATGTGCCGGAGCAGCCGCGCGCGCAGCGCCTCGAACGCGTCGACGTCGAGACGCCCACCGGCGTCCGCGCGATCGAGGAGCGCGCCCATCGCGCGGTGATCGGCCTCCAGCCACTCACGAATGGTGCTCACGTCGCCTCGCTTCCCGCGGGGAGCACAGCAGGGACGGTGCCAAGCGCGCGATCCCTGTCGCGCGCTGCGAAGCCGTGCGAGCTGCCCTGGCCCTGGAGCGCGCAGCGTTCCATACTGGAACGCATGGAACACGTGCATGTCGCCGGCTCGTGCAAGCACTGCGGGCTCGTGCCGATCGCCGCGATGTCGCGCGCCGATACGCGGGTCGTCTGCGAGAGCAGCGCGATGCACGACGTGTTCCGCCGCACCGCGCGCTTCGCGGCCGCCGACGCGCCGGTGGTCGTGCTCGGCGAGAGTGGCACCGGCAAGGAGGTGGTCGCGCGCGTGCTGCACGCCAACGGCCCGCGCGCGTCGAAGCCCTTCGTCGCGATCAACGTCGCGGCGCTGCCCGCCGAGCTGCTCGAGTCGGAGCTCTTCGGGCACGCCAAGGGCGCGTTCACCGGCGCGCACCGCGCGAAGGCGGGGCTCTTCGAGTCGGCGGAGGGCGGCACGCTCTTCCTCGACGAGGTCGGCGAGATGCCGCTCGCGCTCCAGGCGAAGCTGCTGCGTGCGCTCGCCGACGGAGAGGTGCGCCGCGTCGGCGACAACCGCTCGTTCTCCGTCGACTCGCGCATCGTCTGCGCGACGCACCGTGACCTCGGCGAGCTCGTGCGCACCGGCGCGTTCCGCGAGGACCTCTTCTACCGGCTCAAGGTGCTGACCCTGCGCGTGCCCGCGCTGCGCGATCGCGCCGAGGACGTCCTGCCCCTCGCGCGTCACTTCCTCGCGTCCGAGAAGACCACCGCGCGGCGCTTCGCGCCCGACGCCGAGAAGGCGCTGCAGCGGCACGCGTGGCCGGGCAACGTGCGCGAGCTGCAGAACGCAGTGAAGCACGGCGCGGCGCTCGCCACCGGCGACGCGATCGAGCTCGACGCGCTCCCCGAGGAGGTCGTGCACCCGCGCGCATCGGCCGACGGCGCACGGTCGCCGGCGCGGCTGCGGCCGCTCGCGGAAGTGGAGCGGGAGCACGTCCTCGCCGTGCTCGAGGCGTGCGCGGGCTCGGTCGGGGACGCCGCGCGCATCCTCGAGATCGGCCGCAACACGCTGTGGCGCAAGCTCAAGCAGTGGAGCTGACGCCCTCCGCCGGCGAAGGCGCGATCGCGGCGAAGCGCGGCTGCAGCACGTGGTTCTCGAGGTGCACGTGGGTCAGCACGTCGCCCTCGAGCTGCGCGAGCTCCGAGAAGAGCGTGCGGTAGCTGTTGCACGCCCACTCGGGCAGCCGATAGTCCTCGGTCGCGTCGCGCATCTGCTCGAGCAGCGCGCCGACCGCGAGGTGGTCCTCCTGCATCGAGCCGAGCTCGCGCGCGATCAGCGCGGCGTCGGGGCTCTTCCCCATCATCGCGGGGAAGAGCACCTGCTCTTCTTCGTCGAGGTGCGGGAGGAGCGCGTCGACGAGCGCCTGCACGGTCGCGTCGAGCTGGGTGAGCCGGGGGTCGTGCGCGCCGTGCACGTGGCTGACCTTCGCCGACAGCGCCCGCACGAACGGCAGCGCCTTGCGCAGGTACTCGTGGTGCTTGGCGACGATGTGACCGATCAGCGCGGGCGTCGACATCGCGCGCGGATCGGCGCCGGCCTCGCCCCTGCGCTCGGCGATCGCGGCCGAGAGCTCGGTCAGGAGCACCTGCGGATCGATCCCCTTCTCCGCGCAGACGGCCTCGATGCTGACGTCGCCACGGCAGCAGAAGTCGATGCGGTGGCGCTTGAGGACGGTTGCGCACTCCGAGTGGTCCAGGACGAGACGAGCGACGGTCTGGGTGGGGTCGAGCATCGAGCTTCCTCCGAGGTGATGGAGGCGCCCATCGCACGCGCCGTGCCGCGACCGCGGGGCGGCGATCGGTGCGACGACACCACGCGTTCGTCGGGCCCGCGCGCCCGCCCGTTCCAAGATGGAACACCGTCAGCCGACGAACGGCGAGAGGGACCTCACGGCGCCGCGTCGCTCGGCGCGCAGCTTCCGCGCGCGAGGAGGTCTCGTGCTGGAGCTCTATCTTCTGGTGCTCGGGTGTCTGGTCGTCGACGCCGCGCTGCTCGCCGTGCTGGTGTGGGCGTACCACGCGCCAGGGTTCGCCACGCACCGCATCAGCCACGCCGCGCCGATGCAGGGCTCTTCGCCGCGACGTGGGTGATCGGGCCCGTCAGCGTGCAGGCGTTCGCGCTCACGTTCCTCGTCTACTCGACGCTCAACATCCTGGTGCACTCGGGGCTCGACTCGAAGACGACGTTCTTCGCGCCGATCGACTTCCTGACGCGCAAGCACCACGCGCATCACCTGCGTGACCCGCGCAAGAATTTCTCGTCGCTGACGCCGCTGCCCGATCTGCTGTTCGGCACGGCGCTGTGAAACCCGCTGCCGGCGCGCGTGGTACCGTGTTCGCGATGCCGCCGAGCCGACTGACGTGGGCCGCTCTGTTCACGATGGTCGCGTCCAGCTCGGGATGCAGCGGCGCCTTCGGCGGGTCGTGCGACACCGACCAGCTCCCGCCGGACGATCCGTGCTTCATGCGCGAGTGCTGCGAGACCGTCACGGTGGTGCCGCGCCCCGACGGCGGCTTCGATCCCGTGCCCGAAGGCGTCGACGGCGGACCGACCGCGCAGCAGCGCTTCTGCGGTGCCTGCAACGGCTGACCGCTCGGCCGACGGCTGGCTGCGCGCGTTCGCGAGCCGGCGTCGTGCGCGCCCTCCCGCGCTGAGCG
>JALYRN010000170.1 GCA_030855295.1 Myxococcota bacterium
CGATCTCCGGCGCCGGCGACGCGAGCGAAGCGACGGAGCGCGCCGATGGCGGTGGCGCGCACGCTGCGCCTGCGAGCGCGACGACGAAGACGAAGCGAGCGGCAGAGTCCACGCCGCCACCGTAGCTGCGCGCCTCGCGGCGGACCCTTACAACGCGTGCGCGGCGCGCGGCGTGGCCGGATGCGCCGCCGGGCGATTCACCTTCGCCTGCGCCGCGCGCACGACGACGTCGGCGCCGTCGCGCTCGAGCCACAGCCGCACGAGGAAGAACGCTCCCCGTCCCCCGAGGTGGCTCCGCAGCACGTGATCGCGCGATGCTCGCGCCACGTCGACACGGGAGGCGAGCATGGCGAAGCGAGAGCGCCGTCCGGCGAAGGCGAAGCGGGCGGCGGCGCATCCGAAGCGTGCTCCCCGCCGCGGCGCGTACGGGAGCGACCGGAGCGGGCGACCCGATTTCTAGACAGCCTTTGAGTCGCGTTTCACGCGGCGCGGGCGACGGCGGCGAGCGCGGCACGCAGGGTCGCGTGGGCGCGGGCCTCGAGCTGGCGCACGCGCTCGCGGCTGACGCCCATCTCGCGACCGAGATCTTCGAGGGTGCGCGGCTCGTCGGCGAGGGCGCGCGCCTCGAGGATGCGTCGCGCACGATCGTCGAGCTTCGCGATCGCGCGCTCGATCACCGCGCTGGTGATCCGGCGCTGCTCGCTCGCGGCGAGCGCGTCCTCGGGGGTGTCGTCGCTCGACGCGAGCCGCTCGATGCCGCTCGCGCCGCCCGACGCGGGGCTGACGTCGAGCGAGGTGTCGCGCTGCTCGAGCACAGCCCACAGCAAGCGCGAGCGCGCGAGCGGCATGCCGCTGCGCGCCGCGAGCTCCTCGGGCGTGGTCGCGCTGCCGTCGCGGTGGCGGCGCAGCGCGGTGCGCTCGGTGTGGGTCGAGCCGAGCCGCACGATGCGGTAGCTGCGCACGACGTACTCTCGGATCTCGCCGCGGATCCAGGTCGCGGCGTAGGTCGCGAGGCGGCACTCGCGATCGGGATCGTACTTCGCGGCGGCGCGCAGCAGGCCGAGATTGCCTTGCTGCACGAGATCCTCGAGCGGCACGCCCCAGCGCCGGTACTCGCGCGCGATCGTGATCACGAACGGCAAGCACGCAGTGACGAGGCGCTCGCCCGCGGCGCGCTCACCGGCGGCCCAGCGACGCGCGAGCTCGCGCTCGGTGAGCGCGTCGAGCGGAGCGATGCCGCGCAGGTCGCGGCGGTAGCGATCGATCGAGGTGACGTTCATGGCGTGGCTCCCGGCGGCCGCGCTGTGCAGTGCGCGTGCCGCCCTCCAGACGCATCGATCCGCGCCCGATCACACGCGCGGTGGGCGGCGACCGCGACAGGTTGTCCGGAGCTCCGTCGTGAGGCTGTCCGGCGGCCCGACAGGGAGCGCTGGCACGCCGGCTGCTCCGTCCCACGTCGGAGGTCGACCATGACGAACAAAGCGAGCGCGCTCGCCGCGCTGTGCGCGTGCGCGATGATGGGCTGCGGCGGAAGTGATGCAACGGAGGGCCGCGCGGCCACCGCCGAGGCGAGCGGAGGCGAACGTGTCGCGTCGCGCCCCGTGGTCCCGGATCTCGCCGAGCCCGAGCCCGAGATCGCCTACGACATCTCGGCGCTCCGGCGCACCGGCACCGGCATCGTGCACGACCGCGACGACGCGACCGCCGAGAGCCCGCTGCCGTCGATGGCCGACCCGCTCGATCTCCGGGAGCCGGTCATGCCGGTCGAGGGCGTGTCGGTGCAGCTCTGTCCCGCCGGACTCGCCGGTCTGCAGGCACGCGCCGTCGACACCGAGCGCGGCCCGGCGCTCGAGCTCACGGCCCAGGGCGAAGAGGCGATCGACGATCTGCGCGCGCGCATGCAGCGCTTCGCGAGCGCGCTCTCGCAGCGCGAGGGCGACGTGCCCGACGTGGGCGGTCTGCTCTCGGCCGACGACGTCCGCTACGTCGTGATCCCCGGCGGCGCGCGCCTCGAGGCGCA
Source organism: Myxococcota bacterium (assembly GCA_030855295.1). GTDB lineage: Bacteria > Myxococcota_A > Polyangia > Polyangiales > Sandaracinaceae > Sandaracinus. The sequence continues at coordinate 2,021 of JALYRN010000170.1, forward strand.
GATCTCGGATCCGGCGCGCGTGGAAGAGGTCCGCCGCGAGCTGAACGACGATGCGATGACCCTCGGCGAGGGGCGCTGCCCGCTCTCGCTGCAGGTCGAGGCCTGACGCGCACGACGACGGCGCGCTCGGAGCGCGGGCGCGCCGTCGTGCGCACACGGCTGTATACGGAGAGACCTTCTACGACAGCACCGACTCGGGCCCGACCGCGATCGTGCTCCCGTCGCGCGAGAGGGCATGGCATCCGACGCAGCGCTCGCCCGGAGATGGGCCCGAGCTCGTTCGCTGGCCGCAGAGAGTCGGTGATGCGCGCGGTCGCGGCGCGCGCCGCGGCGCGCCGTGAGCCGTTCTCCGGCGCTCGCGGTACAGAAGTCGGATGGCTCCACGCGTCCACCATCTCCGCGCGCGCACGCTGGTGTCGGTCGCAGCGGTCTGCGCGAGCACATTCGTCGGCTGTGTCGGCGAGATCGACGGCGGCGCCGCCGGCCCCGACGGGGTCGTCCGGATGCCACGCGCGACCTGCAGCGACGCGCGCGCGCCGATCCCCGCGCCGCTCTCGCGCCTCGCGCGTGAGGAGTACGAGCGCTCGCTGCGCGCGCTCCTCGGCGACGACGCGGTCGCCGCGGCCGCCGACGCGCTCGCCGGCCTCCCCGCCGACGACCCCGAGCTCGAGGGAGCCTTCCGCCGCACCGATCAGCGCATCTCGCCGCAGCACGTCGACTCGTACTATCGGGTGGCCGACGCGCTCGCGACGCGCGTCAGCACCGACGCCGCGCTGCGCTCGTCGGTGGTCGGCGCGTGCGCCGCCGACGCGCTCGACGACCCGTGCCTGATGGCCTTCGCTCCCGGCTTCCTGCGGAGCGCCCTGCGCCGCGAGCCGACGACCGAGGAGGTCGCGCGCGCTCTCTCGATCGCCAATGAATTCGAGGGTTTCGAGCGCATCCACGCGATCGTGTTCACGACGCTGATGAGCCCGGACTTCCTCTACCGCTTCGAGAACCGCGGCGCGGTGGCGGGCGACGCGATCACGCTCACGCCGCACGAGCTCGCGGCGCGGCTCAGCTTCCACTTCTGGGGCGAGCCGCCCGACGACGCGCTGCTCGCCGCCGCCGCCGACGGCTCGCTCGCGACCGACGAGGGCTATGCCGCCGAGGTCGAGCGCGTGTTCGCGGACCCGCGCACCGACGCGACGCTCGTCGGCTTCTTCGACGAGTGGATGCACCTCGAGCGCGGGCCGTTCGCGGAGAGCCCGCGCCTCGCCGTGCTCGGCGAAGGCATCGATCCCGTGGGCCTGCCCGAGGAGATGCGCGACGAGGTGCACGATCTCCTGCGCCACCACCTCGAGGAGGGCGGCACCTGGGGTGACGTGCTCACCTCTCCCTACTCGTTCGCGCGCACCGAGCGCCTCGCCGCGATCTACGGCGTCGAGGCCTGGGACGGCAGCTCGAGCCCGCCGCTCCTGCCCGAGGGAGAGCGCTCCGGGATCCTGACGCGCGCCGCGATGCTCTACACGTCCGACGGCTCGACCAACCCGTTCCGTCGCGGCGCCTACGTACGGCGCGCGATCCTCTGCGACGTGGTCGCGCCGCCGCCCAACGACCTGCCGCCCGACGCGCTCACGCCGCCGCCGGTCGTCGCGGGACAGAACACGCGCGATGCGTTCGCGGCCAAGGTGACCGGCGAGCCCTGCGCGAGCTGTCACGCGTTCTTCTCACCGGTCGGCTACGCGCTCGAGGCCTACGACGGGCTCGGCCGCTTCCGCAGCGAGGAGTGGCTCGTGAGCACCTCGGGTGAGGATCACGGGCTCGCGCCGATCGATCCGGTGACCGTGCCGCGCATCGAGTACGACGACGAGCGTCCGGCGGCGAGCGCGGTCGAGCTCAGCGAGCGCATCGCGGAGAGCCCGAAGTCGAGCGAGTGCCTGACCCTGCAGTACTTCCGCTTCACGTTCCGCCGCCACGAGACGGGCGCCGATCGCTGCCTGGTCGACGCGCTCGCGGCGCGCGTGGAGGAGGGGCTCTCGCTGCGCGAGGCGTTCCGCGCGATCGCGTTCGAGCCCACGTTCCGGCAGCGCCGGCTGGAGGAGTAGTCGCATGCGCTTCGATCGGACCTCGCGTCGTCTCTTCCTCACCGGTGCCGGCGGTGCGCTGCTGGCGCTGCCCTTCCTGCCGTCGCTCCTTCCGCGCTCGATGCGCTCGGTCGCGCGCGCCGGCGGGGCCGACATCCCGCGGCGCTTCGTCGCCATCAAGACGTACAACGGCTCGCCGGTGCTCGAGTGGTACCCGACCGTCGCGCCGAGCGGATACACGACGCACGGGGCCGACGGCACCGTCGCGCTGAGCACGCCGCTCGCGCAGGCGACCGGTCGGCACAGCAGCGGCTCGGAGTACTTCGGCCGCCAGGCGCCGCTCTCGGACTTCGCGGCGAGCGGCATCTCGCGCACCTTCGGGCCCGACTTCAACCGGCATGCCGATCAGATGCTGCTCTTCCGCGGCCTCGACTTCATGCCGGGGCTCAACCACAACCACGGCGGCTACCTCGGCAACTTCGGCCTCAACACGAACGGCACCGGAGGCCCGCTCGCGGGCGCGCAGATCAACGCGACGATCGACCACGTGATGGCGGCCTCGCCGAGCGTGTACGCGAGCGCGCCCTCGGGCCCGCGCATCCTCCACGTGGGCAGCCGCGTGAACACCGCGAGCTACGCGCCGGTGAGCCCGACCGACGTGCTCGCGGTGGGACGCGACGCGATCCGCCAGGCCCAGGCGTTCGTGAACCCGCGCGCCGCGTTCGACGCCGTCTTCGGCACGATGATGACGCCCGGCGCGACCGGGCCGGGGCCGAGCGCGCGCCTGGTCGATCGTGTGATCGAGGACTATCGCCGCGCCTCGAGCGGCCCGCATCTGTCGCGCGCCGATCGCGACACGCTCGAACGCCACGTGACGTACCTGACCGAGCTCGAGGCGCGCGTGAACCGCATGGACGCGGTCATGTGCGATCCGACGCGCCCCACCGACCTCGATGCCGGCGGCGAATTCAGCGTCGCGACCGAGCAGGTCTCGGCGCTCTTCGATCAGCTCGTCGATCTGATCGCGGTCGCGCTCGCGTGCGACGCCACGCGCATCGTGACGCTCGACGTCACCAAGATGATCGTCGCCGACGGCGGCGACGTGTTCGGGATGGGCGACTCGGAGAACGCGACCTCCGCGGGGCGCGACAACTGGCACTTCCAGGCGCACCAGTGGGACGAGAGCGCGAAGCGCTGGCTGGGGCGCGGCGTGAACTGGGTCGCGCAGAGCGTCGTGCTGCGCCTGCTCGATCGGCTCGCGGAGATCACGGAGAGCGACGGCGAGACGCTGCTCCACCACTCGCTCGTGATGTGGAGCAACGAGCTCAGCTTCAACCACCTCAACTACAGCATGCCCACCGCGACCTGGGGCAGCGCCGGCGGCTACCTGCGCACCGGGCGCTATCTCGACTACGTCGATCACGAGCGCCCGATCCGCTTCCGCCAGCACGATGGCTCCGTGATCGAAGGCGTGCAGTTCAATCGCTTGCTCGTCACGATCATGCAGGCGATGGGGCTCGCGCCCGGAGAGTACGAGCGCGAGCCGGGGCGCGGCTTCGGCGAGACCGCGACGATCGCGAAGGGCGACGGATTCGCCCTCGACTACGACGATCGCAACGTCGGCGAGGTCCTCCCCGACATCCGCGCCTGAGAGCGAGAATCAGTTGGATCGAGTCATTCGTCGAGGACGCGGGTGCCGCGCGCTCCGGCTTCGCACCGATAGAGGTAGGCGCACCGGGGTCAGAACGTGTTCACCACGCGCTCGGCCATGCCGCGGGTGAGCTTCGCCGTGTGGTAGTGCACCGCGCACTTCACCGCGTAGACGAAGATCAGGCTGGGGTCCGGGCGCTGCCGCGCGAAGCGTGCGATTCGATCGCGGTACGTACGGCGCAGCGCCGGGTCGTCGACCTCCCGCATCAGCCGCGCCGTGACCACCGCGGCGCGCGCGAGATCGAGCGCCTTCGAGCGCGCGTGCCGCAGCGGATGTGCGCGCCACCAGCGCTCGCGCGCGGAGCCGACGTCGAACTCGGGATCGAGGTACAGGCTGTCGACGCGATCGAAGTACGCGTCCGGCGCGTAGAGCGACTCCATCAGCCGCACGTAGCCGTCGCGCAGCGCGCTGCGCTCCATGCCGAGCGGGACGACGTTCGTGCCGTAGCGGTGCTCGCCCTCGAGATCGAGTCGCTTCTCGTGCTTCAGGCGCAGGTAGAGCGGGGTCTTCGGAATCGCCGAGAGCATCCCGACCATCGCGTGCGCGATGCGGCTCTCGCGCAGGAACGACTCGTGCGCAGCGAAGATCGTCTCGTCGTCGCTGTCGAAGCCGAGGATCATCCCGCACCACACCTCGAGCCCCGCGACCTGGATGCGGCGCACGCGCTCGACGAGCCCGCCGCGCAGGTTCTGGTTCTTCTTCGTCTCGCGCAGCGCGGCCTCGTTCGGGCTCTCGATGCCGACGAAGACGGTCTGGAAGTTCGCCTCGACCATCAAGCCGAGGAGCTCGCGATCCTCCGCGAGATCGAGCGACGCCTCGGTGAAGAACGTCAGCGGATAGCCGCGCTCGCGCTGCCAGTCGACGATCGCGCGGAGCAGCGGCTTCACCGCCTTCTTGTTGCCGATGAGGTTGTCGTCGACGACGAACACGGTGTCGAAGCGCGCGCGGAGAGCCTCGAGCTCGACGAGGATCTGCTCCGCCGTCTTGAGGCGCGGCCGCCGCCCGAAGGTGACGATGATGTCGCAGAACTCGCACTGGAACGGGCACCCTCGCGAGATCTGCAGGCTGCCGAACAGGTAGCGCGCGGAGCGGAGGAGATCGTATCGCGGCGGGGGCACCCGGCTCATGTCCGTGCGCTCGCTCTGCTCGTACCGGCGCTGTACCGTGCCGCGCCGGCGATCCTCGAGGAAGCGCGGCCACGTCTCCTCCGCCTCACCGACGAAGATCACGTCGGCGAGGTCCGCGAACGCATCCTCCCGCACGGTCGTCCACGGGCCGCCGACCACGGTGAACGCGCCGCGCGACTTCAGCGCTCGCAGCACCTCGAGCATGCGCTCCCGCTGCACGCTCATCCCGGTCAGGCCGACGACGTCGGCACGCGCCACGCGCTCGAGATCGAGCGGCTCGACGTTCTCGTCGACGATCGTGACGCGGTGCTCCGCGGGCGTGAGCGCCGCGAGCAGCGGCAGCGCGGCGACCGGCAGGATCGATCGCTTGCCGAACACCGACATCGCGTGCTCGAGCCCCCAGTACGAGGTCTCGAATCGCGGATTCACCAGGACGATCTCGCTGTCGCTCATCACGCGGCCTCGCGTTTCCTTCGCTCTCTAGCCGCCGCGCGGCGCCCGACGAGTCCGCTTTTTCGCTATCCTCGTACCGATGCACGACGACGATCGCGGCCCCGAGCTCTCGCCACCTCCTTCGACGCCTGCGCTGGTGCGGCGCGCCGCGCCCCTCGTGGTCGCGGCGATGCTCACCAGCGGCTGCTACGTCGGCGAGGATCCCCGACCTGACGTCGACGGCGGCACCGACGCGGGTCCCGGTGTCATCGACGCCGGCATCTCGGCGCCGAGTGACTCCGGCACCTCGGGGTGAACGACGGCGAGAGCGACGTCACCGTCGCCTGGCGGATGTGGATCGCCGACAACCTCGCGCGCGGCGTCGATCGCGAGCGAGTGCTCGAGCGGCTCCTCCGTGAGGGCGTCGACGCGCCGCTCGCGCGCGCCACGATCGCGTCGATCGAAGCGAGCCCGCAGCGGGTGCGCGGGCTCGCGCGAGCGTGGATCGATCTCGATGGGTGGTCGCCCGATGCGCTCGACGCGCGCTTCGGGGAGGTGAGGGTCGCCGCGACGGTCGATAGGGACGACGACCCCGACTATCCGCACAGTTTCCGGAGGCGCACCCGCGAGATGCCGCTCGGTGCGCTCGTCGAGCGGATGCGCCGCGGGCCCTCCAACGACGTCTACCTCGTCGCGCAGAACCACGCGCTGCAGCACACGGCGCTGGGCGAGCTCCTCGAGTCGACCCTGCGCGCGCCTGGGCCGGCGCTCGCGTCACGGCGTGCGTCGCTGTGGATGGGGCCTGCCGGGACGATCACACCGTTCCACCACGACCCGATGGACCTCGTCGCGCTGCAGGTGCACGGCCGCAAGCGCTGGCGCCTGATCGCGCCGACCGATCGCGCCTGGCTCGCGCGCGTCGGGCAGGTCGGTCCGTACACGCTGCTCGATCCCGAGCGCGACGCGATCGCTGGCGTGACCGTGCGCGAGCTCGTGATCGAGGAGGGCGACGCGATCTTCGTCCCCGCGAGCACCTGGCACCACGTGGTCGCGGAGACCCCGTCGATCACGATCTCGCTGACCGCGCTCGGCCGCGATCGTTCCTGGCTGGACGCGTGACCTCGACGATGCGTCCGGCCGTCGCAGCCGCACACCGCTCTCGAGCCCGAGGTCGCACTGGCAAGGCGCGTCAGTCGAGCACCACGATCATCGCAGCGTACTGACCCCACGCCGCGCCGGGCACGCGATGCCACGAGAGCCCGATGCCGATGCGTAGCTCTCGCCGCGTCACGATCTCGTCCGGCCACTGGAAGAGCGCCGGCCCGACCGCCTCCATCAAGAGTGCCTGCACGCGTCGTCCCGGTGCGCGCCGCGCGGTCTCGTTCAGCACTGCGTCGAGCGCCTGGCCCGGCGTGCGCGTCCCGCGCCGCACGTGCGCGACGGCCTCGGCCATGCCCGGGACGCTCTGCACGAACGAAGGCGGCGGCAGCCCCCGCGCCGCGCGCGCCTCGACCAGCGAGCGCATCACCAGCTCTCGCTCGCGCTCGAGCTCGGCGCCCTCGAAGAACGCGTACGTCGCGAGCACCCCGACGAAGGCGTGCTGCGACGGATCCCAGCGCACCCCGATCGCCGCACCGCGGACGTCGGGATCGAGCAGCACCGCGCGCGTCCACGGGTCTTCCATCATCATCGCGAGCCACTCACCGGGGTGGCGCGTCGCCGTCACTGCGCTCGAGCCGAGGCGGGCGTCGCGGATCGTCCCGCCCGACACGTCCCAGCCGGCCATCACGCCGAGCGCGATCAGCTCCGCGATGTCGGTCTGCGCCCCGAGCTCGGCCGCGAGCCACGTCGGCACGAGGCCCTGCACCGTCGCGCTCTGTGCAAGCTCGAGCGAGAGCGGCGCGCGACCGGTCTGCGCACGGAGCGCGTTCGCGCGCGCGAGCAGCGCCTCGATCAGCGCGGGGGAGGAGCCCGCGCTCGCGAGCGAGGGGTCCACCGCGAGCGGCGCCACCGTGGTCGCCGCGTCACGACGCAGCAGCACGCGACCGACGGCGTGCCCGAGCATGCGGCCCTCCTCGAAGGCCACGATCTCGACGCGCGCCTGGGTGTCCGAGAGATGCATCGGGCAGCGGATCGCGAGCTCGGGGAGCGCGATCTCGGTCGCCACGGTGCAGCGCGCGAAGTCCGCGGGCCCGAACGTCACGTAGGCCTCGACGCGCGATGCTGGCGTCGTCAGGCGACCTCGCAGCACCACGCCGTCGCCCTCGACCAGCGGCGCGGGGTTCGTGAGATCGACCTCCTCCACCACGCCGAGCCACGTGGCCACGACGACGGAGTCGGTGCGCTCGACGTAAGCGATCGGTGAACCGCATGCGTGAGGCTCTTGCCTCGGCGTACGATCTCGCTCAGCGCGACGTGGCGATCTTCGCGGAGTCGGGGGCGGTCTCGCGCCAGATCGGCGGCAGTAGCTCGTGGA
>JALYRN010000171.1 GCA_030855295.1 Myxococcota bacterium
CTCGGGCCTCGGTCGAGCGCTGATGGCGCGCGGCGATCTCCCGGGCGCCGAGGCCTCGCTCCGGCGCGCCCTCGCGCTCGTCGCCAACGATGCGAGCAGCGCGCTCGCGCTCGGCGACGTGCTCGCGCGCACCGAGCGCGTCGAGGAGGCCTTCGAGCAGTACCGCCACGCGGCGGACCTCGACCCGCGCAACCCCGCGGGCCTGCTCCGCGCGGCGGAGCTCGCGATCCGACTGAACCGAGACGTGCTCGCGAGCGGGTACCTCGATCGCCTGCTCCAGCAGCACCCGAACCTCGGCGCCGGGCTCGCGCTGTACGGCGACGTGATGCGCGCGCGCCGCGACGCCACCCAGGCGCGGCAGTACTACCAGCGCGCGCTGCAGGGTACGGGCGAGGTCGACCGCGCCCGCATCGAGACCGCGCTGCGCGAGCTGCGGTGACAGCAGGAGTGCTGGCCCCGGAGGGACCGGACGGGAGCGCTCCGAGCTCGGGCGTGCTGCGCGGCCGGATGGTTGCGACGAAGGCGGGGCTCATCTAGCTTCCGCGCCGTGTCTTCGTCTCGACCCGTGATTCTTCCGCTGCTCGTCGCGATCGGCGTCTCGTTCGCGTCGATCGCGGGCTGTGGCGGGGCGCAGCCGGCGACGCCTCTCAGCTACGGCGAGAGCGCGCGCCGCGACTACGAGCGGGCCGAGGGCGCGGCCCTGGACGACGACTGCCTGACGGCGATGCCGCTCCTCCAGAACGTGCGTCGCGAGTATCCGTACTCGCGCTACGCCGCGCTCGCCGAGCTGCGCATCGCCGACTGCGAGCTCAGCCAGCAGCACTACACCGAGGCGATCCGCGCCTATCGCTCGTTCATCCGGCAGCGGCCGACGCACGCCGAGATCGACACCGCGAACTTCGCGATCGCGCGCGCCTACCACCAGCAGATCCCGCAGGACTTCTTCCTGTCGCCGCCCCCGGCCGAGCGCGACCAGGCCGCCACCCGCTCGGCGCTGCGCGTCGTGCGCCGGTTCCTCCTCGACTATCCCGAGAGCGAGCACATCGAGGAGGCGCGGCGGATCGAGCGCGAGGTGCTCTCGCTGCTCGCGCGGCACGAGCTCTTCGTCGCGGGCTACTACCTCAACCGCGATCGCCCCGAGGCGACCATCGCGCGCATCCAGACGCTCCTCGAGCAGTACGAAGGCAGCGGCGTCGAGCCCGAGGCTCTCCTGCTGATGGGCCGCACCTACCTGCACATGCGACAGACGCGCGAGGCGCGGCTCGCGTTCGGCGAGCTCGTCGACCGGTTTCCCGAGACCGGCTTCCGGGTGCAGGCGTGCAACTACCTCGAGCGCCTCGGCACCGCCTGCGAGGACGCGCCGGTCGACACCGGCGGGGAGCTCGCGGAGGATCCGCTCGAGGGCGCGCCGCGCCGTCGGCCGCGCGATCGCACGCCGGCGCTCGCGCCCGGCACCGACATCGACGACGTCACCGACGCGAGCGACGACACGCAGCGCCGGATCGACACCGCCGAGGACGCCGCGGAGTCGGGCGTGCGGGTCCGGCGCGACGGCGCCGACGTCGGCGGCACCGAGGAGGGCGCGGTGCCGCCCGAGGGCGGCGCCATCGACCCCGAGTACCTCGAGGACGACGAGCTCGAGGAGGAGTAGGAGGCTGGCGTCCGCCCTCGCTGGACTTCCACCGCTGACATCCGACCTTTCTTTACGCCCTGCGAGCGTCCCGATACGATGGGCGCTCGAGCGACATCGATGGACGAACGAACGAAACAGCTCCTCTCCCTCGGTCGCGAGCACTACGACAAGCGCGAATTCGACAAGGCGGAGCACTACCTCCGGCAGGTCCTCGAGCGCGGCGACGCGAAGTTCGCCGACGTCCTCAACATGATGGGCGTCATCCACCACGATCGCGGTCGCTTCGAAGAGGCCCAGGCCGCCTTCGAGGAAGCGCTGCAGATCAACCCCAACTACACCGAGGCCGCGCTCAACCTCGCGGTCACGTACAACGACCTCGGCCGCTACGACGAGGCCAAGCGCATCTACCAGGCGGCGCTCGCGCGCGGCGCCGAGCAGCCCGGCCAGCTCGATCCCTTCGTGAAGGGGAAGATCGCGAACCTGCACGCCGAGGTCGCGCAGGCCTACACCGACGCCGGGATGCCCTCCGACGCGATGCACGAGCTGCGCAAGGCGATCCTGCTCTGCCCCACGTTCTCCGACCTGCGCGTGAAGCTCGCGAACCTCTACCGGCAGATCGGCGATCTCGACGCCGCGCGCTACGAGCTGGAGGAGGCGATCGCCGCGAGGCCCCGCTACGTGCCGGCGTACGTGGCGCTCGGCGTCACGCTGCTCTCGCTCGGCGATGGCGATCGCGCCGTCACGATGTGGAAGAAGGCGCTCGAGGTCGATCCCGTGAACAAGGCCGCCGAGATGTACCTGCGCATGGCAGCGGGCGCCGCCAAGCAGAGCGCCCCGCCGCCGAAGCTCGACTCGCGCGCCGAGCGCGACGTGCTCGAGGGCAAGCTCGACAAGGACAGCTGAGCCGGCAGGAGTGCTCGCCCCGGAGGGACCGGACCGGAGCGCGCGCCGCGCGTGCGGACGGAAGGTCCCGGAGTGGGCGAGCCGATTTTTAGACAGGCTCTGACTCGGCCGGAGCGCTCGCGGATCAGAACACGTTCGCGATCGCCTGCGCGTCGACCCTCCCGAGCTCCTCGCGCGCCTTGTCCGCCATCAGCATGTAGCCGAACCACAGCAACGGTCCGAAGAGGAGGTTGCAGTACGGCACGAGATGGAGGCAGCACGCGAGCACCGCGAGCCACGTCGGCACCCGCGTCGCCGAGCCCTGCGCCGCGAGCGCGCGGTTGATCGACTCCGACAGCCCGATGTTGCACACGAAGATCCAGAACACGTTGAAGCACGGGACGAAGAACAGCCCGACCGCCGTCGACGGCTGCACCGGACCGATCACCGGCACCTCTCGGTACGCCTCCGGCACGCTCTCCCACGCGTCGTGGATCCACCACAGCGCGGAGACGAACCAGCCGAGCAGCGTCAGCACGGCGGGGGCCATCACGACCATGCCGACGAGCTCGCCGAGCCCGCGATCCATCGACTCGGCGACTGCGCCCAGCACGACCGCCGCGATCCCGAGCCCGAAGGTCGCCGCGTAGCAGCCGACGAAGATGAATTTGATCCGCGCGTTCACGCGGACGCTCACTCCGGCTCGACGACCTCGAGCACGAGGCGGCCCTCGCCGACCACGTTGATCTGGCAGCACAGCCGGACGTCCTTGCCGTCGCCGAAGACCTCGAGCACGTCGAGCTCGTCGTCCTGGGCCTTGCTCAGGAGCTCCATGCCCTCTTTGACGCGGACGCGGCAGGTGCCGCAGCTCGCGGAGCGGCACGAGAACGGGACTTCGGCCTCCGGATGCTCGTCGCAGGTGTCCACCAGGGCGGTGCCCACCTTGACCTGCGTCTCGTAGCCCGACGGCAAAAAACGAACGGTCGTCATACGGGGCCGCGAGTATGGACGAGGCGTGCAGAGCGTCAATGAAAACCCGCGCTCCTGACGCGCTCCTGACGCGCTCCTGACGCGGTGCGCAACATCTGGGCCGAAACTCACGAGAGCCTTGGCCGGCGTGTCTCTCGAAGTGTACGATTCGCGCCCTCGCGTGGGCGCCTGCGCCCGCGTGCTCCTCGTTTCCCGTTCCGCTGCGCCGATCGACCTCGTCATCGGCGGCCAAGGATTCCATGAGCGCGACGATCGACATCCTCCGCGGAGAGCTCGAGCGGCTGTTCGAGCTCGACGACATGAAGCAGCTCTCGAGCGATCTCCTGGGCCTCGCGCCCGAGGACATCGGGGGCACCAGCGGCAAGGGTGCGTTCGCGCGCGCGCTGGTCGAGAAGTGCAGCGCCGACGACGCGCTGCCCGCGCTCGCCGACGCGATCGTGTTCGTCTCCCGAGGGATGAAGGACGGCCTCGACCTCTGGGTCGTGGCCGGCGAGGACCTCGCCTCCGGCGCGATGGTCGGCCCCTACAAGATCTCGAAGAAGCTCGGCGAGGGCGGGATCGGCGCGGTCTATCTCGCGGAGAAGGGCAGCGCGAACGGCGCCGCCGCGGCGGGTGAGGTCGAGAAGGTCGCGATCAAGGTGATGCGCAGCGCGCACGCCCGCGACCGCGCGATCGCCAAGCGCTGGCTCACCGTGCAGCGCGCCGTCTCGGGCATGGAGGATCGCGGCCTCGCGCGCATCGTCGCGACCGGCGAGCTGCCCGGCGGTCGGCCCTGGGTCGCGACCCAGTACGTCGACGGTCAGTCGCTCGCGGCCCGCGTCTCCCGCACCGGGCCGATGCACTTCAACGAGGCGCGTCCGATCGTGCGCGGCGTCCTGCAGGCGCTCGAGGTGCTGCACGCGCGCGCGATCGCGCACGGCGGCGTGAAGAGCGAGAACGTCTTCGTCGTCCGGCCGAGCGCGTCCGACAAGATGCGCAACGAGCCGAGCGGCGTGCTGGTCGATCCCGGCGCGGACCGCTTGTTCGCGCGCCCCGCGATCGCGGGCCCCGACAAGAGCGGCGTGATCGCGCTCGCGGGCACGCCCAAGACGATGGCGCCGGAGCAGGCGCGCCTCGGTCGCGCCGTCCCGAGCGCCGACGTGTACGCGGCCGCGGTGGTGCTCTACGAGGCGCTGACCGGTCGTGCGCCGTTCCAGGGCGCGACGTCGATCGACGTGATCGCGCAGCACCTGACGGCCGAGCCGGACGCGCCCTCGCAGCACGCGCCGCGCGGATGGATCGCGCGCGAGCTCGACGAGATCGTCCTGCGCGCGCTCGCGAAGGATCCCGCGGATCGCTACGCCGACGCGCGCGAGCTGCGCGAGGCGCTCGAGTCGATCGGCCGCGCGTCGATCCCGCCCGCCGCGCGCAAGAAGGAAGACCTCGACCAGGCTGCGTTCGAGAAGGCCAAGACGTCGATCCTCGAGACGCCGGCGAACGAAGAGCTCGCGGCGCAGCTCGAGCAGCTCGTCGACGGCGCGCAGGAGTGGGGCAAGGCCGCGGAGGTCTTCACCGAGGCGGCGGCCAAGACCGACGACGTCGACGCGAAGAAGTCGCTGCTCTTCCGCGTCGCGCGGCTGCACGAGACGGATCTCGGCGACGCGAAGCAGGCGGAGGTCGCCTACCGCAAGATCCTCGACGTCGACGCCGAGGACGAGATCGCGCGCGTCGCGCTCGAGGAGCTCAAGCGTCAGACCGGCGACGCCGAGGGCCTCGTCGAGCTCCTGCTCGAGAAGAGCGAGCGCGAAGAGGTCGCGAGCGAGCGCGCGTCGATCCTCCGTGAGATCGCAGAGACCTACGAGCGCTCGCTGAGCGACACCGAGAACGCGTACGTCGCGTGGGTGCAGGCGCTGACCGACGATCCGCGCGACGAGCGCTCGCAGCGCGAGATCGAGCGGCTCGCGGGCAGCTCGACCGAGCGCTGGAACGAGGCGATGACCGCGCTGAACGAGGCGTCGCAGTCGAACGAGGATCGCGACGCGAAGATCGTGCTCTTCGTGCTGATGGGTCGCTGGTACGCGGAGCGCCTCGCGCGCCCCGACTTCGCGCTGCCCTGCTACGGCCAGGCGCTCGCGCTCGATCCGAGCAGCGACGCCGCGCTCGACGGCACCGCGCAGCTCTACCGCAAGGCGCAGAGCTGGCAGGAGCTCGTCGCGATCCTGCAGCGCCGGGCCGAGGTCGCCACCTCGAAGGTGCGCGCCCGCGACTACCTCGCGGAGGCCGCCGAGCTCGTCCACCGCAAGCTCAACGACACCGCGCGCGCTGCGGAGATCTTCGAGCAGGTGCTCGAGGCCGACCCCGCGCACCCGAAGGCGACCGAGGCGCTCGAGATCCTGTACAGCGAGCGCAAGAGCTGGCCCGAGCTCGCCTCGCTGCTCGAGAAGAAGGCAGAGAACCAGCGCGGCGAGGGCAGGGCGGAGACGCTCGCGGCGCTCGCCGAGGTCTACGAGGATCGCGTCGGCGACAGCGACAAGGCGATCGCGAGCTACCAGAAGGCGCTCTCGATCGAGCCGCGTCATCTCGGTGCGCTCAAGGGGCTCGAGCGCATCTTCTCGCAGAAGGGCCGCTTCCCCGAGCTGCTCGAGAACCTGAGCGCGCAGCTCGAGGTCGTCGCCACGCCGCGCCAGAAGATCTCGATCCACGAGCGCGTCGGCGGCATCCAGGAAGAGCAGTTCGTCGACCACGCGAAGGCGGCGGAGACGTACGAGCAGATCGTCGCGATCGAGCCCGGGCACGACGGCGCGAACGCGGCGCTCGCGCGCCTCTACCGGCACCTGCATCGCTTCGACGATCTCGCGGCGACGCTCGAGCGGCACGCGAAGGGCAGCGACGACGATAAGCGCAAGATCGGGCTGCTGCTCTCGGCGGCCAAGGTGCTGATGGTCGACGTCGGCGCGCCCGAGCGCGCGATCGCGGTGTGCGAGCGCGTGCTCGCGATCGATCCGAAGCACGGCGAGGCGCTCGAGTTCCTGTCTCGCCTCCAGGCGCAGACCGGCGACGCGAAGGCTGCGCTCGACTCGGTCGATCGCATGGCGGACGCGGAGCGCGAGCCCGGCAAGAAGGCCGAGCTGCTCGTCCGTGCGGGCCGCATCCTCGAGGACTCGGGCGACAAGGACGGCGCGATCGCGCGCTACAAGTCGGCGCTCGACACCGACAAGGACAACGCCGCCGCGGCCTCGGCGCTGCGCGCGATCTACGCCGGTCGCGGCGACGCGCACGGCGCTGCGGAGCTCCTGCTCCGCGAGATCGCGATGACGACCGGCGAGATCAGCCAGGCGGCGCTCTACGCCGAGCTCGGTCAGGTCCGGCGCGATCGTCTCAAGGAGCCCGGCGCGGCGAAGGAAGCGTTCACGAAGGCGCTCGAGCTCGACGCGACGTGCACGCCGGCCGCGAAGGGCCTCGGCGATCTCGCGTTCGACGCCGGCGACTTCGCGGAGGCGGCGAAGCAGTACGAGCCGCTGCTGCCGCGCGCCGGCGAGATGACGAAGGAGAACGCGCGCGACGTCTCGGTGCGCTGCGGCGATGCGTTCCGGAAGATCTCGCAGTTCGACAAGGCGCAGCGCGCGTACCTGAACGCGAAGGCGTTCGCGCCGGAGGACCGCGAGGTGCTCGAGCGCGTGGCCGCGGTGACGTTCGAGTCGGGCGAGGCCGACGAGGCCGCCGAGCTCTATCGCGACATCCTCTCGAAGTTCGGTAAGGATCTGGTCGGCACCGATCGCGGGCACGTGCTCTATCGCTTCGGCGAGGCGCTGCGCCGCAGCGATCAGATCGAGGACGCGGAGAAGTCGCTCGAGGAGGCCGCCCAGCACCTGCCGGGCGCGGCCGAGCCGCTCGACGGCCTCAAGCAGCTCTACGCGACCAAGGGCGAGTGGGAGAAGGTCGTCAAGACGCTGCGCCGCCGCATGGAGGCGGCGAGCGACGACGATCGCTTCGCGCTCCTGGTCGAGACCGGCGACGTGCTGCTGCAGAAGCTCGGCGACAAGCCGCGCGCCGGCAAGAGCTACGTCGCGGCGCTCGAGCTGCGCGGTGATGACCGCAACCTGCTGACGAAGCTGATGGCGGTCTACTCGGAGACCAAGGACTGGGGCAAGCTCGTCGAGGTCGTCCTGCGCATCGCGGATCTCGTCGAGGATCCGCCGCAGCTCGCGAAGTACTACAACACCGCGGCCGCGATCTCGCACCACGAGCTCAAGCGTCCCGACGAGGCGGCGGACTACTACGAGCAGGCGCTCGAGCACTCGCCGACGCTGGCGAAGGCGTTCGAGGGCCTGGTCGCCGCGCTCAACGAGAAGGCCGACTGGACGCGGCTCGAGAGCGCGTACCGCAACCGCATCAAGAAGCTCGAGGGGACGGCGAAGCCCGAGGAGCTCGCGCACCTCTGGGACGCGCTCGGAGAGCTGCTCAAGCACCGCATGAGCAAGCCGAGCGACGCCGTCGACGCGTTCGATCAGGCGCAGAAGCTCGAGCCGACGAACCGCCGCCGCGCCGAGCAGCTCGCGGAGATCTACGCGACGGAGCCGAAGCGCTGGTTCAGCAAGGCGGTGCTGGTCCACCAGCAGCTGCTGCAGCTGAGCCCCTACCGCATCGAGAGCTACCAGGCGCTGCGCAAGCTCTACACCGAGGGCAAGAAGCCCGACGCGAGCTGGTGTCTCTGCCAGTCGCTCACCGTGCTGAAGAACGCCGAGCCCGACGAGGAAGCGTTCTTCAAGAAGCACCGCTCGCGCAAGCCTGCGCAGGCGAAGGATCCGATGACCGAGGACGCTTGGACGAAGCTCGTCCAGCACCCCGATCAGGACGCTCTCCTCACCGACATCTTCACCACGATCGCGCCCGCCGTGATCGCGGTGCGGAGCCAGCCGCTCTCGGCCTTCCGCCTCGACCCCAAGAACAAGCGCGACGCCGCCAAGGACCCGGCGGACATGGCCAAGACGCTGCACCACGCGGCGGGCCTCACGCGCATCGCGCTGCCCGACGTCTACTACCGTGACGACGATCCGGGCGGCCTCTCGTTCGTGTTCTCGAGCCCGCCGGCGATCGGCCTCGGCAAGGGCGCGCGCGCGGGCATGCCGGCGCAGGCGCTCGCGTTCGTCGCGGGCCGTCACGTCGCGTACATGAAGGGCGGCATGGTGCTCCGGCACCTGGTGCCGACCGGCTCGGGCCTGCGCGCGTGGCTGCTCGCCGCGATCAAGAGCGCGGTGCCGCAGTTCCCGATCCCCGGCGACCTCGCGGCGGCGGTCACCGAGCACCTCGGCGCGTTCAAGCAGCACCTGAGCGGGCCTCAGCAGGAGACGCTGCGCAGCCTCGTCGCCAAGCTGCTGAGCGCGGCGCCGGAGCTCGATCTCAAGCGCTGGACCGCGGCCGTCGATCTCACGGCGGACCGCATCGGCTTCATCGTCGCGAACGATCTCGAGATCGCGACGGCGGTCGTGCGCGCGAGCCCGGAGGAGAGCGCGGCGGTCCCCCAGAAGGATCGCCTCCGCGAGCTGCACCTGTATTCGGTCAGCGAGCAGTACCTCCAGCTCCGCCAGCGTCTCGGTGTCGCGATCGGCGGGGACTGATCACCGGGAGGTGGTCGGGAGTACCTGCGCGCGTTCGGGTGGACGCGCGCGGCGAAGCGTCGGGCATCGCGCGGTCGGGTCGACGCGCGGAGTCGCCGCGCCGGGCGCGGGCTCCCGTGCTCGGGGGCCTCGGGGCTTGCGGGGGGCTTCCGTTGGCCGGCGCGCGTGCGCTCTTTCGTGGTCACGCGGGGCATGCGGCCGCGCGCAGGTACTCCCGACCACCTCCCGGTGATCCCAAGCTCCCCGGCTAGCCGGGGAGCTTGATCTTCGGACTTTCGGGGTGGCGGCGGTACAGGACCAAGACGCGGCCGATCTCGCCGACGTTGGTCGCGGAGAGGGCGCGCTGGAGGTGCTGCGCGATCTGCTGGCGCTCGGCCTTCTCGACCTGCGGGAGCTTCACCTTGATCAGCTCGTGATCGTTCAGCGCCTGCCACGCGGCGCGCACGACGGAGTCGCTGGCTCCCTCCTTGCCGACGATGACGACCGGATCGAGGTGGTGGGCCAGCGCCCGGAGATGACGAACCTGACGGCCGTTCAAAGAGAACGCCTTTCCGCGCATGAGGGCCCTGACGCTACCGTGGCGCAGGGCCTGCCGCCAGGCCGAAGGATCCGCCGACGTAGCGCGCCCGCGGGCGCAGCTGGAAGCCGGCGTCGCGCTGCTCGATCGCGTGGGCGATCCAGCCGGCGCTGCGGCCGACCGCCATCAGCG
>JALYRN010000172.1 GCA_030855295.1 Myxococcota bacterium
GGCGCGTACGGGAGCGCGCGAGGCGATCCGGGCCAGACCTGAGTCGCGGCGCGCGCGGCGTCGTGGTACGACCGCACGTGCTCTCGGGGCGGCGCGTCGTGCTCGCGATCGGCGGCGGAATCGCCGCATACAAGGCCGTGATGCTCGCGCGCGAGCTCGGCCGGCGCGGCGCCGAGGTGCGCGTCGCGATGACGCAGGCGGCGACGCGCTTCGTCGGCCCGACGACGCTGACCGGGCTGACCGGCAAGCCCGCGGTGATCGATCTCTGGGACGCTTCGTACGCCGGCGAGGTGCACGTCGAGCTCGCCACCTGGGCCGACGCGATCGTCGTCGCACCGGCGACCGCGAACCTGATGGCGCGCATCGCGTCGGGGCTCGCCGACGACGTCGTCACTGCGACGCTGCTCTGCAGCGATCGCCCGATCCTCCTCGCCCCCGCGATGCACCACCGCATGTGGCGCCATCCCGCGACGCGTCGGAACGTGCAGCGCCTGCGTGACGACGGCGTCCACCTCGTCGGCCCGGTGGTGGGCGCGCTCGCCAGCGGGGAGGAGGGCCTCGGGCGCATGGCCGAGCCCGACGCGATCGCCGACGCGCTGGAGGTCGTCCTCGCGCAGACGACGCGCGATCTCGGCGGGCACACGATCCTGGTGTCGGCCGGCCCGACGCACGAGGCCATCGATCCCGTGCGCTTCCTCGGCAACCGCTCGAGCGGCAAGATGGGCTACGCGCTCGCGACGCGCGCGCGGCAGCGCGGAGCGCGCGTGATCCTGGTCAGCGGACCGGTCGCCCTCGCGGCGCCCGAGGGCGCGCACATCGAGCGCGTGCGCACCGCCCTCGAGATGGAGGCTGCGATCGCGCGGCACGGGGCCGACGTCGACGCGATCGTCATGGCGGCGGCGGTCGCGGACTTCCGCCCCGAGGACGTCGCCACCCACAAGCTGAAGAAGATCGAGGGCGAGCAGACGCGCTCGATCACGCTCGTGCGCAACCCCGACATCCTCGCGGGCCTCGGCGCCGCGCGCGAGTCCCGCGGCGAGGCGCGCCCGATGCTGATCGGGTTCGCGGTCGAGACCGAGGACCTCGTGCCCGCCGCCCGCGCGAAGCTCGCCTCGAAGAAGATCGACCTCGTCGTCGCCAACCACGCGAGCGTCGGCTTCGAGGGCGACGACAACGAGGCGATCCTGGTCGGTCCCGACGCCGACGAGCCCACCGGCCGCATCTCCAAGCTCGAGCTGGCCGACCGCATCCTCGATCGCATCCGCGATCGACTCTCGTCCTGATCCGCGCCGCGGGGCGAGCGCTCCCGCAGGGTCTAGAGCGCGTCGATCGACCCGGCACCCTCGCGGATCACGACGATGTCCGTACCGGTCAGGTCGAGCACGGTCGAGGGCGTCAGCCCGCCGTAGCCGCCGTCGAGCACGAGATCGAGGCCCGTGAACGCGTCGTCGATCTCACCGGGATCGGCGAGCGGCTCGCCCGCGAGCGTCGCCGTCGTGCTGACGATCGGGTTGCCGAGCGCGCGCACGAGCGCGAGCGCCACCTCGTCGTGCGGGACCCGGATGCCCACCGTCTTGCGCTTCATCTGCAGCATGCGCGGCACCTCGCGCGTCGCCTCGAGCACGAAGCAGTACGGTCCCGGCGTCAGGCGGCGCATCAAGCGGTACGTGCGATCGTCGACGACCGCGTACTTCGCGATCTCGCCGAGGTCGGGGCAGATGAACGCGAGCGGCTGATCGGGCTTCATCCGCTTGATGCGATAGATGCGCTCGACGCCCTTCTTGCTCTTGATGTCGCAGCCGAGCCCGTAGACCGTGTCGGTCGGATACGCGATCACCCCATCGTCGCGCAGCATCGAGACCGCGCGCTCGATCTTGCGCGGCTCGGGGTGCTGTCGGTTGATCTCGAGGCGCATGCGCGGCTTCGCTCAGCGACCGTGGATGAGCTTGCGGATCTCGCCGTCTTCGAAGAGCACGACCGTGAAGTCGTCCGGCGTGATCTCCTGGACGCGACCCACCCCGAACTTCGAGTGGATGAACCAGTCGCCGGTCTGGTAGCGGGTCGTGCGATCCCAGGGCTTCGCGGTCGCGCGCGCGTGCCCGAGCTCGCCCTCTTCGAGGCGCGGCTTCTTGGCCGCGGCCGCTGCCGCCCGCGCCCCACCGGGCTTGCGAGGAGCCGCAGCCTTGCGCGCCGTGGGCGTCGCCGCGCTCGCGGCGGGCCGCGCCTCGGCGGGCGGCGCTTTCACCAGCGAAGAGACCTGACGGCGCGCGCCCGTGACCACCGAGAGGCGCGGATCACAGACGAGCACCTCCTCGATCTGGCTGGGCCGCCCGCTCGCGAAGCGCTCGTCGTGCCACTTGCTGCACGCGCGCGCGACGATCGCGAGCCGCTCGGCGTCCTCGAGCGCGCTCGGCCCCGTGCCCAGCGGAGGGAACGCGACGCGGATCACGTGCCGCTCGGAGACGAACTCGAGCACGTTGCGCACGGCCTGCTCGATCACCTCACGGCTCGGCGCCGGCGCCTGACGCCCCGCATCTTCGGCGCCCCGTGTGGCGACCCACACGAGGAAGTCGCAGTGCAGCTTGCCCGGGTGCAGGCGGAGCAGCCCACCGCTCGGCAGCTCGTCGTCCGGCCCCTTCGCGAGCTCGCGCTCGAGCGCGACTTGAAGGTCGTTGCCGTAGGCGTGCGTCAGCTCGCGATCCGCGCCGGGCCCCGGCCACAGCCGCGTGTCGGCGGCGCCATCGTGAACGATGACGCCAACGCGGCGAGAGGTGGGCAGCTCGTACGCGGACGCCTGGATCAGCAGGATGTCCATGGGAGCGCGCGGTGGTTAGCACATGCACAGGCGTCGTCTACCCATGCGCGCGAGACGACGTGACGCGCGCGATCATTTGGGGCACATTCGGCGGCCATCATGTCGAGCGAGCAGGCCTTCATCGTCGTCACCGCAATCCTGGACGCCACCGCGCGTCCCGCTGCGCTCACACTGAGCCATGGCGACGCGATGGAGCGCGCGGTCAACGCCACCGCGACCCGTCCGATCGCAGGGCTCGACATCGTCGAGCTCGCGATCCCGCCGAAGGCGTTCGCGGCGCTGCGCGATCACGCGGGGCGCGACACCGAGACCGTCGCGCTCTACGACGTGTTCCCGCTCGCGGGTCATCTCGATCCTGCGACGCGTCGGATCGCGGGCCAGTTCCTCGCCGCGGAGATCCTCTGGGCGCTCGAGGAGAACGGTCACCTCAAGGGCGTGCCGCTGAACCTGAAGCTCGACGTTCCGTCGGGCTGGGATCGCACGCCGCAGTTCGTGCACGAGAAGCTGGTCGAGGCCGGCGCGCTCGATCTCGCGGAGCGCGCGATCGACGACTTCAAGGCGATCAAGACGGCGTGGGACGCCGTCTGATCCGAGCTCGCCTCGCGCTGGCGCTCGTCGCGCTCGCGCTCGTCGGTCTCGCGCTCGTCGCATGCGGAGGCGCGCGCATCGCGCCGGCGACCGACGCCCCGGCACCGCGCGCACCCATCTCGAGCGGCCCCGATCCCGACGCGCGCGCGTCCCGCCCCGAGCGCGTGCGCGTTCGCGTGCTCTTCGTCGCGATCGCGGGTCGCACCGTGGAGCTCGCGGAGGAGCGCGCACGCATGCTGGCGCGCACCGCGCGCGCCGACGACTTCTCGCAGCTCGCGCTCGAGTACGGCGATGGCGACGATGCGGCGAACCGTGGCGCCGCCGGGCTCGTGCTCGCCCCCGACGATCTCCGCGTGGCCGAGTCCGTGCGCGAGGCCGCGTTCGCGCTCGAGGTGCGCGAGATCTCGTCGCCGATCGAGACCGACGACGGCTTCTGGGTCTTGCAGCGCGTCGAGTGACGAAGCGTCAGTTCATCGTCATCGGGAGCTCGAGCGCGAACGGCGCGATCTCCGCATCGAACGTCGAGGGCTCCTCCGACGGCGCCGCGTCGCGCACCATCTGGTAGGTGCCGCGCATCGTCCCGCGCGAGGTCGCGAGGATGCATCCGCTCGTGTACTGGAACGACTGTCCGGGCTCGAGGTGCGGCTGCTCGCCGACCACACCGGGGCCCTTCACCTCTTCGACCTTCCCCTGGGCGTCGGTGATGATCCAGTGGCGGCTCACGAGGCGCGCGGCGCGCCTTCCCTCGTTCGAGATCCGCACGGTGTACGCCCAGACGTAGCGGTGCGAGAGCGGCACCGACTGCTCGGCTAGATAGCGGCTCGTGACCGCGATGCGGATCCCGTCGGTGATCGAGATCGACGTCGTCGTCGGCTGCACGGTCCCTCCCCCGGCCCGTGTCGTGCGCTCCCTATCGGCGCGCGGACGGGCCCGCTAGCGAGCGCCTATGGCTCACCCACTCCGAGCCGGCAACCGCGAAGCGTAGGCGAGCGTCCCGATCGCGCCTCACCGCGAAGTCGACGCCGACGCGCTTGCCGATCGCGATCTCGGCCGCCGCGATCGGCGCGCCGGCGTGCAGCTCGAGCGGCCCGGGCGCGAACAGCGGCACGCCCGAGAAGGTCCGATCGAGCGCGAGCGCCGCGCCGACCTTGCCGGGACCGGCGAGGAGCTCCGCGGCCCGCTTGTCGCCTCGGCGCGCGCGCACGATCTCGAGCCCGGAGATCGGCTCGCACGATCGGATCAACACCGCCTGCCCGTGGCCCTCCGCGCCGGTCACCACGTTCAGCATCTGGTGCAGGCCGTAGCAGAGGTAGACGTACGCATGACCGGGCGGGCCCCACATCGGCTCGTTGCGCGCGGTGCGCCCCGCGCGGCAGTGGCTCGCGGTGTCCTCGGGCCCGCCGTACGCCTCCACCTCGGTGATCCGGAGGACCACCTCGTCGCGCCGCCCACGATCCCGCACCAGCGAGCGACCGAGCAGATCGCGCGCGACCACCGCCACCTCTCGCGCGAAGAACGCCTGCGGTAGCAGCGTCATGGAGTGAAACCGAGCCCGTAAGCAAACCGAGCCCGGAAGCGAAACCGAGCCCGGAAAAACGAAAACGCCCGACGTCGGCGATGACGTCGGGCGTTTTCCGGAGTGACCCCAGCGAGAATCGAACTCGCGTTACCGGCGTGAGAGGCCGATGTCCTAACCGCTAGACGATGGGGCCAGCGCTGTCTCGAGACCAAAAAACCTAGTGAATTCGGGGACTAGGATTCGAACCTAGATAAACGGAGCCAGAATCCGTTGTCCTGCCGTTAGACGATCCCCGATCGACGGGCGCCGAAGCGAGGCCGACCGTTTAGCGCTGCGATTCCGGCTCGTCAAGTCCAGAGCGCCAGCGCGCGAGGGCTCTTGCGCGATGCGCTCACGTGCGGTAATTAGATTCCCACGTTCTCCGGTCGGAAATACCGGAGTCGCGCGCGGAGACGGCGGATGGCGGAGAAAGTGGAGCGCACGCTCTTCGTGGTGACGGCGAACCGGCTGCAGGACGGCCGCGTCGTGTACCTGCGCGGCGACGGCACCTGGGGCCCTGGGCTCGACGCCGCGGATCCGATCGCCGACGAGGTCCGTCGCGACGAGCTCGTCGCGTGGGCGCTCCGTGAGCAGAACGTGATCGTCACCGGCTGCTACGCGGTCGATGTCGGCATCACGGCGAGCGGCGCGCGCGTGCTCTCGGCGCGCGAGCAGATTCGTGCGGCCGGCGAGACCGAAGCGCGCCGGCGGCTCGGCCTCGAGTAGAAGGAGATTCGCGGTGTATCAGTACGACGAGCACGATCAGCGGATCGTCGAAGAGCGTGCGCGACAGTTCCGCGATCAGGTGCGCAGGCGCCTCGAGGGCGAGCTGACCGAGGCGGAGTTCCTGCCGCTGCGCCTGCAGAACGGCGTCTACCTGCAGCTGCACTCGTACATGCTGCGGATTGCGATCCCGTACGGGCTGCTCAGCACGACGCAGCTGCGGAAGCTCGGATCGATCGCGCGCACGTACGACCGCGGCTACGGCCACTTCACGACCCGGCAGAACATCCAGTTCCACTGGCCGCGCCTGGTCGACATCCCGTCGATCCTCGACGAGCTCGCGAGCGTGCAGATGCACGCGATCCAGACGAGCGGGAACTGCATCCGCAACATCACGTCGGATCCGTTCGCGGGGGTCGCGAAGGACGAGCTCGAGGATCCGCGGCCGTACTGCGAGATCCTCCGGCAGTGGTCGACGTTCCACCCCGAGTTCGCGTTCTTGCCGCGCAAGTTCAAGATCGCGGTGAGCGGCGCGGTCTCCGATCGTGCGGCGATCGCGATCCACGACATCGGCCTGCGCCTCGTGCGCGACGACGCCGGCGAGATCGGCTTCGAGTACCACGTGGGCGGCGGGCTCGGCCGCACGCCGGTGATCGCCGAGAAGATCCGCGCGTTCCTGCCGAAGCGCGATCTCCTCGCGTACACCGAGGCGGTGCTGCGCATCTACAACAGCGACGGGCGGCGCGACAACAAGCACAAGGCGCGCATCAAGATCCTCGTGAAGGAGATCGGCGCCGCCGAGTTCACGCGACGCGTCGAGGAAGAGTTCGCGCGCATGAAGGCGGACGGCACCGCGATCGTGCTCGACGACGCCGAGATCGCGCGCATGCAGGCGTACTTCGCTCCGCCCGCGTACGACGAGCTCCCCGACGGCAGCGCCGCGCTCGCAGCCGCGAAGCTCGGCAAGGACCGCGACTACGCGCGATGGATCACGGCGAACGTCGCGGAGCATCGGGTGCCCGGCTACGCGATCGTGCAGCTCTCGACGAAGTCGGCGGAGGCGTGCCCCGGCGACGTCACCGCCGATCAGATGGACGCGATCGCGACGCTCGCCGATCGATTCGGCAGAGGTCGCGTGGTCGTCACCCATCGCCAGAACCTCGTCATGCCCGACGTGCGCGTCCGCGATCTCCCGGAGCTGCACGCCGCGCTGCGCGAGCTCGGCTTCGCGACGCCGAACCTCGATCGCATCACCGACGTGATCGCGTGCCCGGGCCTCGACTACTGCGACCTCGCGAACGCGCGCTCGATCCCGATCGCCAAGGCGGTGCGGGCGAAGTTCGACGACGTCGATCGCATGCACGATCTCGGGCCGGTGACGCTCAACGTGTCGGGCTGCATCAACGCGTGCGGCCACCACCACGTCGGGAACATCGGGATCCTCGGGATCGACAAGCAGGGCGAGGAGTTCTACCAGGTGACGCTGGGCGGCTCGGCGCGCGAGGACGCATCGCTCGGGAAGGTGCTCGGCCGCGCGCTCTCCGCCGACGAGGTGCCCGACGCGATCGCGCGCGTGCTGCGGACCTACGCCGAGCTGCGCACGGCGCCCGAGGGCGAAGACGACGACGAGACGTTCCTCGAGACCTTCCGCCGCGTCGGTCCGGCGCCGTTCAAGGAGGCGATGTATGCAGCTCGTACGTGAGCGCGCGGTCGTCGTGGGCGACCCGTGGGTGCACCTCGGTGACGAGGACGCGCTCCCCGACGGCGGCGACGTCATCGTTCCGTACGCGCGGTGGCAGCGCGAGCGCGAGGCGCTCTCGGCGCGCGAGGGCCGGCTCGGCGTGCGCGTCCCGAGCGACACCCGCGCCGCCGAGCTCGGCGAGCACGCCGCGAGCTTCGCCGTGATCGCGATCGAGCTGCCGAAGTACACCGACGGGCGCGGCTACACGATCGCGCGCCTGCTCCGCGATCGCTATGGCTACCGCGGCGAGGTGCGCGCGGTCGGCAACGTGCTCCGCGATCAGCTGCAGCTCCTCGAGCGCTGCGGGTTCGACGCGTTCGAGATCGATCCGAGCAAAGACGCGGGGCGCGTGCTCTCGGGTTTCTCGGACTTCAGCGTGAAGTACCAGCCGGCCGCCGACGAGACGCAGCCGCTGTGGCGGCGTCACGCCAGGCCCTGGCCCGCCGACCGCTGAGCGCGGCCACGCCGGTTCCGGATCCAGCGCGCGAGCATCAGGGCGCCGATCAGGATCGCGATCGCGAGCACGATCGGGATGACGAACGCGAGCACCGCGATCGCGATCGCGATTCCATCCTCGATGGTGCTCACGATCGGGTTCGCGAGCCCCGCGGTCGTGGTGGTCGAGACCGCGCGGACGCTCGCCTTCGCGAGGTGCGGGGCGAGCGCGGTCGGTGCGCCGACCAGCAGACCGATCACGCTCGCGGTCAGCGGATCGTCGAACTGGACGAGCACCGCGGCGGCGACGATCGCGCCCGCGACCGGCCGGATCACGGTCGAGATCGTGTCGAGCGCGTGATCGAGCGCCGGCACCTTGTCCGCGACGATCTCGAGCACGGTCGCCACGCCGAAGCAGACGATCGCCGGCGTCGACGCGAGCCACTGGAATCCCTCGCCGACCTCGGCGACGCCCATCCGCGCGAGGAGCCCGGCGGCGAAGAGCGGCAGCCACGCGCGCAGACCGGCGCACGCGGAGAGCGCGATCGCGAGCGCGAACGTGCTCACCCACACGACGACGGTCCCGGCGTCTTCCATCGCCGGATCGTGCCGCACGCCGCGCCTGCGCGCCCGCGCACGATCGGCTCGCCCTTTCGGACGAGCACTCCTGCTGGGTCACCGCCCCGTCTCGAGCTTGCGCACGAGGCGCTCGTCGGGCGGCGGCAGCGCGTAGCGTCGCAGCTCCTGCGGGAGCACCCACGCGTGATCCGCGACGCCGAGATGCTGCACCGTCTGCTCGGGCGGCATGCGGCACTCGTAGAAGAGCAGCAGCACGTCCTTCTGCTCGTAGCGGTGGAACGCGACCTCGAGCACGTCGACGACCTCGAGATCGATCGCGCACTCCTCGCGGCACTCGCGCACCACCGCGTGCTCCGGATCCTCGCCCTCCTCGACCTTGCCGCCCGGGAGCTCCCAGAGCCCCGCCAGGTGCGCGCCCTCCATGCGGCGCGTCAGCAGGATCCGCCCTTCCCGCTTCACGACGGCGGCGGCGACGATCACGGTAGGCACGCGACCTACTCCGCTCGCTCGTACGCGGGATCGGTGCCGATCGCGCGCTGCAGCTGCGTGTACGCGATGCGCGCGTCGAGCGCGGCGCCGATCAGATCGAGCTGCGCGCGCGCCCGCTCGTTGACCGCGAGCACGAGCTCGGTGACCACGGTCGCGCCCGCGCGGTACTGCTCGTGCCGCACCCGCAGCGTCTCGTCGGCCGCCTCGACGCCGATGCGCGCAGCCTCGATCGCGGCCTGCGACGCCCGCAGGTTCTCGTAGGCCTGCGTGACCTGCATCGTGATGCCGTCCTGGAGCGTGCGCAGATCCGTCTCGGCCTGCGACTGCATCGCGCGCGCCTCGGCGGCCTGGAATTCGCCGGTGAAGAAGTCGTTGGGCGACCACGTGAGCAGGACGCTGAGATCCCACGTCTCCCGGAACTGCTGCGTCTGCGGGAAGATGCGCTGGTTCGGGTTCGCGTAGCTGAAATTGCCGGCGACGATCAGGTGCGGCCAGCGGCTCCCCTCCGCCGCGTCGACCTGCCGGCCGCGCGCGTAGATCGCCTGCCGGATCGCGAGCATCTCGGCGCGTCGGTCGAGCGCAGCCGTGATCAGCCCCGCCCGGGTTCCGCCGATCGCCGGCAGCGGATCGAGGAGGTCCTCCGCGATCGCGACCTGCGCGCCGGGCTCGAGGTGCATGATCGTGCGCACCGCCATCTCGGAAATCCGCACGCCGGCCTCCGCGCGGATCGCCGCGACGCGCGCCGCCGCGACCTGCGCCTGCACGCGGATCGCGTCGACCTGCGCCGTCGTGCCCGCGCGCACCATCGCGTCGATCAGCTCGGCCTGCAGCTCCGCCGCCGACACCGCCGCCTGCGCCACCGCGAGCGCGCCGCGCGCCCGCG
>JALYRN010001000.1 GCA_030855295.1 Myxococcota bacterium
CTCGCCGCCCTTGCCACCCGCGATCGCCCGCGCGATCCCGCCGCGGAGCGCGTCGTCGGCGAGCACGCGCAGGCTCGCGAGCCCGAAGCGCAGCGGTCCGAACCGGCTCGGCGAGCACAGCTCGGTCACCGGCGAGCGGGCGACCACATCGCGCAGCCGCACCGAGAGCCCGAGATCGGACTCCTCGTCGAGCTTCGCGAACAGCGGCATCACGTCGATCTCGGTGTGCTCCTCGCGGACGAAGCGGAGGCGCGGCAGCGCGACCACGTTCGCCGGCGGCGGCCGCCCGTAGAAGCGATACGTGTACGCCCAGTTCCTCACGACGGTGTCGCGACGCTTCGTCGCGAAGAACGCCTCGAGCATCGCGTGCCGCGCGAGCGCGTCGCCGCGCGTCGAGGGCGGCTCGATCGTGTCGAGCAGGCGATCGATCCACGTCGTGACGACGGCCCGCGCGCCGCGCGCGAAGAGGCGGTCGAGGCTGGGGTCGGTCAGGAAGAGCAGGTCGTGCAGGACCATCGCCATCGCGACGAGATCGCGCGAGGGCCACGGCACCGTGTCGATCGACGCGACCTCGGAGCCCCACCGGTGCAGCGCGTCGAAGATGCGCGACTCCGCCTCCGCCGAGCCCGCGCGCGTCTGCGCGAAGTACTCGAGCGCGCCGGGCGCCACTGGACGATCGAGCAGCGCGACGTCGCCGCTCATCAGCGGCGCGAGGAAGCCGACGACCAGCGCGTCGTAGGCCTCCTGGAGCTTCTGGTGCGACTGCGGCGGATCGCTCACGCGTCGCCGGCTCCGCGGTTCTTCTCCTCCGCGTCGGTCTCGGCGCGGCCCGGCGCGCCCCAGAGCGGAAAGCGCGTCTCGGCCCCGTACTGCAGCAGCGGCAGCGGCGGATCGACGCGCCCCGGCGCCTCGGCGTGCACCACCTGGCCCGCGATCTCGCGCAGCGCACGACGCGAGACCGCGCCGAACGCCTCGTTCGCGATCACCCGCGGCACGCTCGACTCGGGCTCGAAGAAGACGTGGCCGCCCCCGCGATCACGCACCAGATCTTCGAGCACCGACGGCGCGATCGCAGGCACGAGCGTCATCCCCGCGGGCACGTACACGCGCGGCGCGACCTCGCCGTAGAACCGACCGAGCGGCACGCCCTCGATCCCCGCGGCATCGAGCAGATAGAAGGCGCGCTCGGTCACCGCGATGCGGAGCGACTCGAGCGTGCGCTGCGGCAGGACGTAGAGCAGCTTCGCGAGCCACTCGCGCTGCTCGAGCGGGACGATCGTCGCGACGATGTTGCGCCACGGCACGTTCGTCGCGGCGAGGCGCAGATCGAGCGCCATCGTCGGCACCTCGCCCGGCGTCGGGAGGCCGTTCGCGACGTTCGACGACGACTCGAGCGCGATCGTCGTCCGCACCAGCGAGCGCACCGGCGCGAAGGGCGGCAGCGGATCGACGATCGTGACCTTGCCGTCGCCGCGGAAGAGCGTCAGCGCGCCCGCCGAGAAGAGGCTCTGACACGACTCGAGCGCGATCGGATGCTTGAACCCGAGCTCGACGCCGAAGCTCGCACCCAGCGGCTCGAACACGTGGACGCCCGGAAGCGAGCGCAAGAGCGCGACGACGCGCGCCGGCGGATCGTCGAGATCGAACACGTGCAGACGCGTCGGCACGTCCTCGAACGCGCTCTGGCTCGGCCACTCCGCGAGCGCGACGCGCGCCCGCACGCGCCAGCGGAACAGATACCCGATCAGCGCGTGGCCGACGCCGATCTCGGTGCTGACCCAGAGGCGCGACGGTGCGGCGCGACCCTCGCCGGGCGGCGCGCGGAACGGCTCGAGCTTCAGCACCAGCTCGCGGAACGGGAGCTCCCGCTCGAACGTGTACACCTGGCGAAAGCTGTCGTGATAGACGATCGCGTCGGCCGCCTGATCGAAGAGCTCGGCGACGTCGTAGCCGAGCGGCGACGCGGCGTCGCGGTACTTCACGTAGTGGCGCGCGGTGCCGGTGAACACGAGCCCGCCGGCGAGCCGCGCGACCGCCGCGACGCGGTCCATCCGGTACGAGGACTCGGCGCCGAGCAGCACGAGCAGCTCGCGCGTCCGCAGCGGTGTGATCACGCGGCGGATCGACAGCGATGGCAGGATGTCGTCGAGCGAGCCGTCGTCACCGTACGCGCGGAAGAACGCGACGACCCGATCGAGCGAGGGGAAGAGGAGGGCGCCCTTCTGCCCGAGCACGACGCCCCGCGTGTCGGGAGAGACGCCCGGCGTGCGGAAGCGGGTCTGATGGAGCGCGGCGCGCTCGAGATACGCGGACATGGGTTGATGGCGTGAGGGCGCGCGGTGCCCCCGAGCGAAGCGTGCCGAGCGTAGCATCGCGGCGCGCCGATGGGAGCCTCGCGATGCTAGGATGCGCGGGCCCGCGAAGGCGGCGAGGAGAGTTCGAATGGGCGCGATCGACGCGATCGGGATCGAGGCGCGGCAGGTGCTGCTCGAGGTGATGATGTCGGTCGCGTGGGCCGACCGCGAGCTCGCGCCCGAAGAGCGCCAAGCGGCGCAGGCGGCGGCGATGTCGATGGGCCTGGTGCTGCCCGGGGATCGCGACCTCACCTCGCCCGAGCGTCGCCCCGTCCCGCCCGAGGAGCTCGACATCGCAGGCCTGCGCGGTCGCGACTGCGAGCTCGTGTATCTGTGCGCGGCGTGGATGGCGATGGCCGACACGGTCGAGGAGCCGGAGGAGACGGAGCTGCTCGTCCGAGTGCGCGTCAAGCTGGGGGTCGACGAGGAGCGGGCGCGCTGGCTCGGCGCGCGTGCGATCGAGCTCCGCGAGTCGCAGTCGCAGACCCACGCGACCTGGTGGCGCAGCTTCGACAAGCTCGTCGTCGACGCCGCTCGCGCGCTCGAGACGAAGGGTGCGTGACGCGAAGCTCCGCGCGGCGGTCGCGCTCGGGCTGACGGTCGCGCTCGGCGTCGCGCTCGCGCGCGGCGCGGCGT